>JAIRXI010000385.1 GCA_031268395.1 Tannerella sp.
ACACGACACCACGATGCTGATCGAAGTGACCGACGGAGTGCGTCTCCGGGTAGACAAAATGTCGGTCTACGCCTCGCCAGACGATCTCCAGTCCAAGTAAATCCGCCGCATCATGTCACGGCTTGACTCCAACCCGTTCAAGTCTGCTGTTCATCATATAAAGACTTTTTTTCAAAGGCAACGATGGAGGGATACGGTGATTTTCCCTTTCTTTCTGCTGCTCTCTGCCGGTTTCTGGTATCTCCAGAGTTTGCAGGAAGAAAGGGAACTGGAACTCTCCCTGCCGGTGAAGTACAGGAATGTGCCCGCCCACATCACGCTGACGGACGACAATCCGCAGGCAATCGTCTTCCGGGTCAAAGACAGGGGCGTGACCATGCTCGGCTATACATGGCTGTACAAATTTGCTCCGCTGGAAATCAATCTGAAAAATATCACGGAAGAAGCAAACGGGCAGATCTCCGTAACAAGGAAAACCATCGAATCCGGCATCTCCAAACAGTTGGCCTCATCCACCTCCCTGCTCGGTTTCGAGCCGCAAACCATTGAGGTGCACTATACGGAACTGGGAAGCCGGGAACTGCCGGTCGTCGCCGACATTTCCGTCCTGCCGGAGCCGGGGTTCCACCTGTCCGGAGACATCACGGTCACGCCCGCCACCGTAGTCGCCTACGCGAACACGGCCATTCTGGACACGCTGCATGAACTGCGAACCGTCGCCGCAGAGTTGAAAAACATCACCTCGACGCGCGAACTGACCCTGCGCCTGCAAAGCATCGCCGGCCTGCAGACGGACAAAAGCGAAGTCCGCGTGACGGTCCCCGTCGAAGAGTTTACGGAAAAACGGCTGAAGATTCCCGTACAGTGCGAAAATCTGCCGGAGCACTATGCGCTGCATCTGCTCCCGCCGGAAATCGAAGTCATCTGCCTTGTGCCGGTATCGCAGTTCGGAACGCTGACGGAAGCAGACTTTGAAATACGCATCCCCTTTCAGGAATTTGAGGCAAACCGCCCGTCGGGACGGCTGGCCGTCCGCCTCACCAGACAGCCCCCGCAGACAGTCCCCCCCGCACTCAGTCCGGAAACGGTCGAATTTATCATGGAGCGACGCGAAAAACCATGACCGTGACGATCGGCATCACCGGAGGCATCGGAAGCGGGAAATCACAGGTCGTTTCCCTGCTCGAAACCTATGGCATGACCTCCTACATCGCCGACAGGGAGAGCAAACGCCTGGCGGCTACCCTGCCCGCCATTCGCGAACGGCTGACCGCCCTGCTGGGCGAAGACATTTACGGCGCAGACGGACTGAACCGCCGGCGGATGGCCTCCCTGATCTTCCGCGACCCCTCGCTGCTGACGCAGGTCAACGCCATCATTCACCCGGAAGTAGCCCGGCATTTCAGCGAATGGGTCGCGCGGCAGTCCGCCCCCTGGGCCGTGCTGGAATCGGCCATCCTGTTTGAATCGAGATTCGACCGGCAGGTCGACTGGCGGGTGACGGTATGCGCCCCCGGAATGCTTTGCCTGCAGCGCGTCATGGTCCGCGACGGACTGACGGAAACGGAAGTACGGCGCCGGATGGAAAATCAGTGGACCGACGAAGTTAAAAAAGCAAAATCCGACTACGTCGTCTACAATGACGAAAAACAGGCATTAATACCTCAAATAGAACGGCTTGTCAAAAGTCTGTCCGAAAAACGGGCAGGCGCTCCGGACATTTTTCCGGACGGACATGCGCCGTATTAAGCAGAGTTATATTATATTTGCCGCCAAAGAGTAAAAGACTTTAGAAAAAACAGGCATCATGCTAAAAACGATCCTATCCGTATCCGGCAGACCCGGACTTTACAAAATGATATCGCAGGGGAAAAGCCTGACGGTTATCGAATCGCTGGTCGACAAAAAGCGCTTTCCCGTCTATCCGAGAGATAAAGCCATTTCGCTGGGAGACATATCCGTCTATACAGAAGAAGCGGAAACGCCGCTTTATGAAGTACTGAACCGCATAAAAGCAAAAGAGGAAGGCCGGCAGGTGGCGCCCGAACAGGTGAACGGAAGCCCGAACGAGCTGCGCACCTACCTGACGGAAGTGTTCCCCGACTTCGACCGCGACCGGGTGTATCCGACCGACATCAAACGGATACTGGGCTGGTATAACCTCCTGCTGAGCGTCGGCATTACGGAGTTTGACCCCCGGAAGGAAGAAACCGAAAAAGAAGCAACGGAAGAAGCCGAGCCGAAGGAAGAACCGAAAAAAACATCCAAAACCGCCGCTGCCAAGGCCGCCGCCGCCAAAACGTCCGCCACCCGGAAAAGCGCCACCGCCAAACCGTCGGCCGGCCGTACCACCCAGCGTACCCGGCAGAAATAAACAGCCCCAACAGCCAACAAATCAACAAATGGAAGAAATTCTTGATTTCCTGAAAAAAAGCGAATCCTATTTCCTCGCAACCGGAGACGGGGATCAGCCCAGAGTCCGCCCCTTCGGAACGGCCACCCTCTTTGAAGACAGACTGTATATCCAGACAGGAAAAGTCAAATCCGTCTTCAGACAGCTGAAGGCCAATCCGAAAATCGAAATTTGCGCCATGGCAGGCAACCAGTGGATGCGCCTGGAAGCCGAAGCCGTCGAAGACGACCGGCCCGAAGCCCGGCAGCACATGCTGGACGCCTACCCCCTCCTGCGATCCATCTATGCGGCAGACGACGGCAATGCAACCGTATTCTATCTGAAAATCGCCGCAGCCACCATTTCCTCGCTTACGGAAGCGCCCCGGACCATTGAACTTTGACAGCAGAACAACGGACAACCTTATGAACGAACAGATCAAACAAATAGCGGAGCGGCTGACCGGACTGCGCGACGTACTCGAAATCAGCGCAGAAGAAATGGCCCGCGTATGCAACCTCACCGTAGACGAATACCTGCGGCTCGAAAGCGGAACCGCAGACATCTCCGTCAGCGTGCTGCACCGGATCGCCCAGGCATACGGCATCGAACTGACCGTACTCATGTTTGGCAACGAAC
Organism: Tannerella sp.; assembly: GCA_031268395.1. Classification (GTDB taxonomy): domain Bacteria; phylum Bacteroidota; class Bacteroidia; order Bacteroidales; family Tannerellaceae; genus Tannerella. The sequence continues at coordinate 3,032 of JAIRXI010000385.1, forward strand.
CGAAAATGAACGCCTATTTCGTAACGCGCAAAGGCCGGGGCGTCACGGTCGAACGCACAAAAGCCTACAAATACCAGTCCCTGGCCGCCGGATTCTCCAAACGAAAAGCCGACCCCTTTCTGGTCACCGTACACCCCAAACCCGACAGCGAACCGGTATTCCTCAACACCCATGCCGGACAGGAATACAACTACCTCATCCGCGGACGCCTCCTTTTCCACATCAACGGGAAAGAACTGACCCTCGAAGAAGGCGACAGCGTCTACTTCAACTCCGAACTGCCACACGGCATGAAAGCCCTCGACGGGCAGACCGTCACTTTCCTGGCCATCATCATGTAGCCGGAAAAAACAGAACAAAACAAAATAACAGACAGACATATAATAAGGAATAACATGCTGGAAAAGTTTCTGACGAAAACATCGTTCGACTCGCAAGCCGATTTTATCGCAAACTTTAACATAAAAGTACCCGAAAATTTCAATTACGGCTACGACATCGTAGACGCCTGGGCCACGGAAGCGCCCGGCAAAAAAGCCCTCTGCTGGACCAGTGACCGGGGCGAACACGTCGACTACACCTTCGCCGACATCAAAGCCCACTCCGACCGGACCGCCTCCTGGTTCCAGTCGCTGGGCATCGGCAAAGGCGACATGGTCATGCTCATCCTCAAGCGCCGCAGCGAATTTTGGTTCGCCATCATCGCCCTCCACAAGCTGGGCGCCGTCGCCATCCCCGCCACACACCTCCTCACCCGCAAAGACATCGTCTACCGCACCGGCGCCGCCGGCATCAAAGCCATCGTCTGCGTCGGCGAAGAACCGATCCTCGGACACGTCGCCGACGCCCTCCCCCAGTCGCCCACCGTCGAACACCTCATCTCCGTCGGGCCGCTCGTGCCGGACGGATTCCACGACTTCCACCGAGGCCTCCGCAACGCCCCGCCCTTCCTGCGGCCCGCACACGTCAACACCAACAGCGACACCTCCCTCATGTATTTCACCTCCGGCACCTCCGGCAACCCGAAAATGGTCATCCACGACTTCACCTATCCCCTGGGACACATCGTCACCGCCAGCTTCTGGCACAACCTCCACCCCGACAGCCTCCACCTCACCATCGCCGACACCGGATGGGGCAAAGCCGTCTGGGGCAAACTCTACGGACAGTGGATCGCCGGCGCCGCCGTGTTCGTCTACGATCACGAAAAATTTACCCCCGCCGACATGCTCCGCATGATCCAGGACTACCGGATCACCTCCCTCTGCGCACCGCCCACCATCTTCCGCTTCCTCATCCGCGAAGACCTCACCGGATACGACCTCTCCTCCCTCAAATACTGCACCATTGCCGGAGAAGCGCTCAACCCCGCCGTCTTCGAAGCCTTCTACCGCCTGACAGGCATCAAACTGATGGAAGGCTTCGGACAGACCGAAACCACCCTGACCATCTGCACCCTCCCCTGGTCCGAACCCAAACCCGGCTCCATGGGACTGCCCAACCCCCAGTACGACGTCGACCTGCTGCGCCCGGACGGCAGCCGGGCCGAAGACGGCGAACAGGGACAGATCGTCATCCGCACCGACAACCGCATACCTCTCGGCCTCTTCAAAGCCTATTACCGCGACCCCGAACGCACGCACGAAGCCTGGAACGGCGGAATCTACTACACCGGCGACATGGCCTGGCGCGACGAAGACGGATACTACTGGTTTGTGGGACGGGCCGACGACGTAATCAAAAGTTCCGGCTACCGGATTGGCCCCTTCGAAGTCGAAAGCGCACTGATGACGCATCCGGCCGTAGTAGAATGTGCCGTCACGGGCGCCCCCGACGACATCCGCGGGCAGGTCGTCAAGGCCACCATCGTCCCCGCCGCAGAATATGCCGGCCGGCTCAACGACGCACTGATCAGGGAAATACAGGATCACGTCAAACAGGTCACCGCCCCCTACAAATACCCCCGCATCATCGAATTTGTAAGCGAACTGCCAAAAACCATCAGCGGCAAAATCCGCCGCGTCGAAATCCGCGAAAAAGACGCAAAGAACGATGAATGAGGTTCTATGAACGATGAATGATGAACGATGAACGATGAACGGGTTTTGTCGCTTACGGCTCATCATTTCCGGAACCGCCCCGACCCCGCAATCTCCCTTCCCCACTTTTTTAACGCCATAACTCCGCTCATACACCCTGATCGACAAAGCCCGTTCATCGTTCATCATTCATCGTTCATAGCACCTCGTTCATCGTTCCTTGCGCACAGTTTGTATTTTTATAAATAAATAACATTGCTGCGTCCGTATTTTCCTGACTTCGTCACTCCTGACTTCGTCACTTTTCAGAAAATCTACCGGGTTTGTTTTTCAACAATCTCATTATCATAAAGATATAAATTTTGGAGAGCCGATTTGGGTGTTGCAAATTAAAAATGGGTATCTTTGCGTATGTTTGTACGCAAGAAAAAAAAATCGTTCAGGAAACACAAGTATTGTCATTGTTGACAAAAGCAGGGGTTTTCATCAATATGTAAAAACTATCGGCATCAGTTCAGACCTTGCAGAGATAGAATCGCTCAGTCGTCAAGG
>JAIRXI010000147.1 GCA_031268395.1 Tannerella sp.
CGGCGCCGGTCTTTGCCTTGCCCAGTCTCCCGACCATCTTACCACCGACCTGCTGGAACATACCGACCGCGTCTTTCTCGACGGCTATCCGGCCAGTCTTTCGCTGGCCGAGCTTGGCACGGCCGTCGAGCGCTACCAGCTGGCGGAAATCCGCAATGCCCGGCCATCCCTGGGATGGGTCGTCAACAGCGACCGTCCGAACACGCGGCAGACCGCCTACCGTATCCTGCTCGCCTCCTCGCCCGAACGGCTGGTCGAGGACAGCTCCGACCTGTGGGACAGCGGCCGCACGGAAAGCGACAATTCCGTCGCCGTACCCTGCGGAGGCAAACCGTTACAGCCATCCACCGTCTACTATTGGAAAGTGAAGACATGGGACAGCCACGGCGTGGAAAGTCCGTATTCGCAGGTACGCAGCTTTGTCACCGCCGCGCGGCTGGACGGCGAAACGGCACGCTATCCCCTCCAGGTCACCGACGAATATCCCGTCAGTGTGACTTCGCCGGGCAAAGACCACGTACTGGCCGATTTCGGCAAAGACGCCTTCGGGCGGCTGAAAGTAACCCTGTCGTCCGAAAAGGAAACGGACACGGTAACCATCCGGCTGGGCGAAACACTCAAGGAAGGCCGGATAGACCGTCAGCCTCCCGGTACGGTCCGGTATGCCGAATACCGCCTGCCGGTTTCGGCCGGCACGCATACCTATGCGGTCAAGATACGCCCGGACAGACGGAATACGGACACGAAGGCCAACGTGAGCGCCGTGAATCCGATCCTGATGCCGGACTACACGGGCGAGGTATTGCCCTTCCGCTACTGCGAACTGGAAAACGCCCGCCCGGCGCAGGTAGTACGGCAGACGGTGCACTATCCGTTCGATGAAACGGCCGCCCTCTTCCATTCGTCCGACACCGTGCTGAACCGGGTCTGGGAACTCTGCAAATACTCCGTCAGAGCCACCTCCTTTGCAGGCGTATACGTGGACGGCGACCGCGAACGCATCCCCTACGAGGCCGACGCCCTGATCAACCAGCTGTGCCACTACACGGCCGACCGCGAATATGCCATCGCCCGCTACAGCCATGAATACCTGATCCGCCATGCCACCTGGCCGGCAGAATGGATCATGCAGTCGGTGCTGATGGCCTGGACGGATTACCTGTATACCGGCAACCGCGCCTCGCTGCAACGCTTCTACGACGACCTGAAAGCCAAAAGCCTGCTCGGCCTGAAGGAAGGCAACGGCCTGATCAGCACCCGGACGGGCAGGGCAACGCCCGAACTGCTGCAGGCCATTCATTTCGGGGGAAACGCCGACAGTTTTCGCGACATAGTCGACTGGCCGCAGCAGGGCATCCTCGGACTGGGAAAGAATGAACCGGGCGAGGCGGACGGCTTTGTCTTCACCGATTATAACACGGTTGTCAATGCCTACCACTGCGAAGCCCTGCGTCTGCTCGGCCTGATCGCCGGGGCGCTGGGGAATGCAGCGGACGAAGCGCTTTATGCCGGGGAAGCGCGGCGGGCAGGGGAACGGATCAACCGCCTGCTGTTCGACCCGAAAAAGGGACACTATGTCGACGGCATCGGTACCGACCACGCTTCACTGCATGCAAACATGTTTCCGCTGGCCTTCGGCATCCCGTCTCCCAGACAGGCCCGGTCCGTCGCCGAATACATACGCACGCGGGGACTGGCCTGCAGTGTCTACGGCTCGCAGTTCCTGCTCGACGCCGTCTACGGCGCGCACGATGCAGCTTACGGATTGCAGCTGCTCTCTTCGACCGACGAACGCAGCTGGTATAACATGATCCGCGCCGGCTCCACCATTTCAATGGAGGCGTGGGACAACAAATACAAGCCCAACCAGGACTGGAACCATATCTGGGGCGCGGCTGCGCTCAACCTGATTGCCCGCAAACTGATGGGCATCGAACCCGTCGAACCGGGATTTGCCAGGATACGCATCAAACCCCAGCCGGCCACGCTCCGGCAGGCCGACATCCTGCTCCCCTCCATCCGCGGCAGCATCCGCGCGTCGTTCGACAACCGCCCGGGCGAAAGTTTCACGCTGGACGTCGACATCCCGGCCAATGCAACGGCGGAAGTCTGGCTGCCCAGGGTGTCGAAGAAATACCGCCTGACGGTGGATGGCGCGTCTCAGAAGGGAAAGGTGAACGGCGATTTCGTCATTGCAGAGGTCGGATCGGGGAAACATGTGTTCGCCATTCAATGAAATCCGCCTCAACGTGCTCTGCCGTATGTATGTTAAATGATTGCATTTTTTTCATGGCTCCCATATTACATCTGAAAAGCATTATATTTGTGGCTAAATGTAACAAGTTATGAAGTACATCCTGTCATTAAGCCTTATGGCGCTTCTCTGCACCTGCGGAGGAAAGGAGGTGAAAACCTCGACGGTTACGGCGTTCGGAGAAACCGGGCGGCTCACCGCAAGCGTAAAAAAGATCCCCGAACCCGTGCTGCTGCCGCGTTTCGTATGCGCGGCGGACGACTATCTGTTTGTCTATAAGGAAAAGGAAGCGAAAATGTTTGCGATATTCGGTCTTCCCGACGGCGAATATCTGTGCAGCGCAGGACAGCGCGGCCAGGGGCCGGACGATTTCATGATGCTGGACACGCGCAGTTTCCAGGTGGTTGGAAACGGCTTCCGGGTAATGGAATCCGGGACAAACCGGCTCAAAACCGTTGAGTTTAAAGACGGCCGCCTGTCGGTGACAAAGGCGGAACAGATCGACTTGGCCTCGCCGGCCAATAACGGATTCTATCCCCTGGCCGACAGCGTTTACCTGACTTTCGGCCAGCCCGTGGAATTGAATGAATACGGACTGTACGACAAAAAGACCGGCAATCTGGTCAAGACCGGCGACTATCCTCAGTGGGCAACAACGGCGGCGACCGATCCGGCGCAGTTGATGTTTATGTACATAAAGACTTGTGTTGTCCATCCGGACGGCAGCAAATTTGCCACATTCTACTCGCGGTTCAAGCGTCTGAGAATCTATGACCGGGAGGCGAACCTGCTGCACGACGTTGAAGTCAGGATAGCGCCCTTTTCAACCAGCCCGGATGCGGAACCGGGGAAACAGCCCGTTTATTATATCGGTCAGCCGCAAACGGCGGGGGATTATATTTACGCCCTTTGCGCCAACGGCCCGGACGAGCCTGCGGACTGCGAACTGCACGTATGGGACTGGGACGGGAATCCGGTGGCCTGCTATGATTTTGACCGGAAAGTGACCTACATTGCGCTGAGCCAAAAGCACGGCAAACTGTATGCGTTCGACCTGGCGACGGCTGAAGACGAGTTTTATATCTATGACCTGCCGCAACTAAGATGAAACGGAACTGCGGTTTGCTTGCCGCCATGATGCTGATGGCGCTCTGTTCGTTCGCCCCGGCGAAGCCCGGCTGGAGGGAAGTCAGCAATAAATTATATTCTTTTTCCGTCCCCACGCACTGGGTGCAAAAGGAAGATCCAAACGGGAAGATTCTGTCGGAATGGGAACCACGCATACCGATCAGGGGGAATACGGTTTTATTTCATCTTTCTGTACAGTCAATACACTCTCCTGCTAAAAATGAGAAAGAACCAACCGACAGAATAAACCTTGTCGCCGAAAGTTATGAGAGAAAGGACGGAGGCGCTCTCTCCATTGATGAAATATGGGAGATGAAAATGTCCGGTCTGGATAAGATACTGACCATCCTTTCGCTCAGAGAGACTGCCGCCGGCGCCGGACAGAAGCGATTTGTCATGGAGGAAATCAGCGATTCGATAAGTGCAGCCACAGGGACAAGGAAAATCAGACATAACTGTTTTTATTTGCTGTTTAAAAGCGGGGAAACGGTTCATTTTGCATCTATATCTATACGGACAAGCGAACTGAATCCGGAATCGCAGGCGCTGATCAACGACATACTGGATTCGTTCAGGGCGAAACAGAAATAACGATCCGGGAGAGCGTCATGCGTTTTCCCGGGAACGAAAACGGGCATTTTTCGTTTTTTTTGGATAATTATTCGTCGACGGATGATATTTCTGCATATATTTGCGCCGGGAATAAAAAAACAGGTATAATCATGAAAAGAAAATCCATCCTGTGGAAGGTATTCCGTTTTTACGTGGACGGTTTCCGGAATATGACGGTGGGAAAAACACTGTGGTGTATCATTTTGATCAAACTGTTCATCATGTTTTGCCTCCTGAAACCCGTCTTTTTTCCCCGCTTTCTGGAACGGTTCGACACTCGCGCCGGGAAAGCGGAGTACGTATCCTCCGAATTGATAAACAGAGCTATTATTCCTTAAAAACTATATGAATATGATTGAAAGTATTGACAATTCTATGATTGACTGGTCGAGGGCACAGTTTGCTCTGACGGCCATTTATCACTGGCTTTTTGTTCCGCTGACACTGGGGCTTGGCATTATTCAGGCCGTCATGGAAACTATTTATTACAAAACGGGAAAGGAATGCTGGAAAACGACTGCCCGGTTTTGGATGAGAGTGTTCGGAATTAATTTTGCCATCGGCGTGGCGACAGGTTTGATCCTGGAGTTCGAGTTTGGGACGAACTGGTCCAATTACAGCTGGTTCGTGGGTGACATTTTCGGTGCGCCGCTGGCCATCGAGGGGATCGTGGCGTTCTTCATGGAAGCCACGTTCATTGCGGTGATGTTCTTCGGATGGAACAAGGTGAGTAAAGGCTTCCACCTGGCGTCGACGTGGTTGACCGTCGGAGGCGCCACGCTGTCCGCCTTGTGGATTCTGGTCGCGAACGCCTGGATGCAGTATCCGGCGGGGATGCATTTCAATCCGGACGCCGTGCGCAACGAAATGACGGATTTCTTTGCCGTGGCCCTCTCTCCGGTAGCCATCAACAAATTTCTCCATACGGTGCTCTCCGCATGGATCCTGGGGGGCGTGGCCGTCGTCGGCATTTCCAGCTGGTATCTGCTGAAGAAAAGAGACACGGCCTTTGCCCTGCGCAGCATCAGGGTGGCATCCGTCTTCGGTCTGGCGGCATCGCTGCTGACGCTCTGGACGGGTGACGGTTCCGCCTATCAGGTGGCACAGAAACAGCCGATGAAACTGGCTGCCATGGAAGGGCTGTACGAGGGCAGCCACGGCGTCGGCCTGGTGGGCATCGGCGTGCTGAATCCGGCCAAGAAAAGCTACAGCGACGGCGTGGATCCATTCCTCTTCAAGGTGGACATCCCCAACCTGCTGTCATTCCTTGCCGAACGCGACTTCAACAGCTATGTGCCGGGCATCGCGAACCTGATGGAGGGCGGCTACAAGACGCATTCGGGCGCAACAGCCCTTTCGGCCCGGGAGAAAATCGCCCGCGGACAGGCCGCCATCAAGGCGCTGGCCAACTACCGCACGGCCAGGAAAGACCGGGATGAAGATGCAGCCCGGACGCATCTGGCGCTGCTGAACGAAAATTTCGAGTATTTCGGATACGGCTACATCCGGAATCCCGACGACCTTGTCCCCTCGGTCGGTTTGACCTTCTACGCCTTTCGGGTGATGGTCATCCTGGGCGGCTTCTTTATCCTGCTTTTCATCGCAGTGACGGTACTGTCGTACAGGAACAGGTTTGAAAACAAACGCTGGCTGCAACGCGTCGCGCTCTGGTCCATTCCGCTGGTCTACATTGCATCACAGGCCGGATGGGTCGTGGCCGAAGTCGGACGCCAGCCCTGGGCCATCCAGGACATTCTGCCCGTGACGGCGGCCGTCTCCAGACTGAACACGTCTTCCGTACAGATAACGTTCTTCATCTTCCTGATCCTCTTCACGGTACTGCTGATCGCAGAACTGGGCATCATGGTGAAGACCATCCGGAAAGGCCCTCAGACAGTCGGCGAACAATAATCATTAAAACATAAAACATAAAACCTCATGGATACTATATCTCTCTTGCAACATTACTGGTGGTTTCTGGTCTCCCTGCTGGGCGCGCTGCTGGTATTCCTGCTGTTCGTACAGGGCGGGCAGTCGCTGCTCTTCACCATAGGCAAAACGGAACTGCAGCAAAAGGCGCTGCTCAACTCGACAGGACGCAAATGGGAATTTACCTTTACGACGCTGGTCACCTTTGGAGGCACCTTTTTCGCCTCTTTCCCGCTCTTCTATTCCACCAGTTTCGGCGGCGCCTACTGGGTCTGGATGCTGATTCTGCTGTGCTTCGTGCTGCAGGCGGTTTCGTATGAGTACCAGGCTAAAAAGGGAAACCTGCTGGGACGGAAAACCTATCAGGTCTTCCTGATTCTGAACGGCATCCTGGGCCCGGTGCTGATCGGCACGGCGGTAGGCACGTTCTTCAACGGCGCCAACTTCGTTGTGAACAAAGCCAACCTGACGGATGTGGGAATGCCGGTCATTTCGTCCTGGGCGCCTTACTTCGGCATCCAGCTGCACGGTCTGGAAGCCGCGCTGAACCCCTGGAACCTGCTCCTGGGACTGGCCCTGTTCTTCCTGGCCCGCATCCTGGCGCTGCTCTATTTCATCAACAACATCAATGAAAATGAAATCCGGACACGCTCGCGCAAACGGCTGATCATCGAAACCGCCCTGTTCCTGGTCTTCTTCCTGACCTTCCTCGTGCATCTGCTGCTCCAGGACGGTTTTGCCGTAGACCCCTCCACAAAGGAAGTCTTCCTGCAACCCTGCAAATACTTCATGAACCTGTTTGAGATGCCGATTGTGCTGGCCGTCCTGCTGGCCGGCGTGGCAGGTGTGCTCTTCGGCATTGTCCGGACGGTCATTTCGTCTGCATGGACAAAAGGCATCTGGTTTGCGGGAACGGGCACGGTGCTGACGGTGCTGGCGCTGCTGCTCTGCGCCGGATGGAACGACACGGCCTACTATCCTTCGCTCGCCGACCTGCAAAGCTCGCTCACGATCGAAAACAGCAGTTCCAGCCTCTTTACGCTGAAAGCCATGAGCATTGTCTCCCTGCTGATTCCCTTCGTGCTGGCATACATCATCTATGCATGGAGAGCACTGGACCTCCGCAAGATAGACGCCGGAGAGATGGAAGACAGCGAACAGACATACTGAAGAATGGAGAAGGGAGAATGAAAACGCCGTTCTCCCTTTTCTCCCTGGCGGCTCTCCGTTCATCGCCCGTTCTTTACCGGAACATCCTGTACGCTTCAGGCAAATGAGGCAGTCTGTCCGAGACGAAGGCTGGCCGTATGGCTGTCATAAAGCGCTTCGTTCCATGCACACATGGTTTTACCGGCGCCCCGGCTGTTATACTGTATTTAATCCCAACATGTCCATTAGACACTTCCCCGTCGTGTCCGGAAGAGGGCCTGCCGGCAAAAAACGGCCCGCAACGCACTGTGGCCCGTCCCTGCCGGGACGGGTTGACGGGCGGATATTCCGTTTGCGGCCGGCAAGCAGTCTTCTCTTCCGAACACGACAGGAGAAGCGTCTAATGGACATTTTGGGTTAATTACGCCTGTTTTTCCTGAAAATCCCGTCGACCTTTCGCCAATCGGTAGCTACCACCGCCCGTAAGAGTCTACTTTCTGTCGATTGTTGTCTGCCTTTCCGCCGTTTTAGTCTACCTTTCGCCCACAGGTACTTACCTTTCCACCACAGGTACTTACCTTTCCACCACAGGTACTTACCTTTCCGTAAGCATCCCAAATGTGCCGTCTTGTATTATTGCTTGTTCCGTCGGAACTTTGTCTCCCAAAAAGAGATGTTCAATTTGAGTGAAAGCAATCGATATGTAGTATGTGTAACCGGCGT
>JAIRXI010000408.1 GCA_031268395.1 Tannerella sp.
CCTTGACCCCTGCATAGAGATAAATGAGATAAGTTATCAGATATTTAATCGGGAGCGTAGCGTCGGAAAAAAATGCTGGACGGTGTTTTTGGAGTTGAGGGAGAAATTTAACCGGAAGGAATTTTGAAGTGTTGGACGAGGGTTGTATCTTTGCCCTCCGGAAAGCCCGCTAAAACGGCAATTTTTGGCTGTTTTGTTACTCGTTTGTTACCAGCTATGAGCAAAAGCGGGCTTTTCTTTTTGTAAATCAACCGAATATAGCCATCACTTAGCTTTTATTCTTGCTTATCTGAAACTTAGGAAATTTCAAGCACCAAGAGTAAGTAGTCAGCGCTCACGCCTTCTGGCGTGGGCTTACTTATTTGGTGCAAAGGTATCCTAAGACCTCAGATAGCAGATAAAGTTAAAGTCCCACGCTTTTTTTGCGTCCATACAGGAGGTGCAACACGGATAAATAATACATAAACTTAACTGATTGTAAATTTAATGTCCATAGAAGGAATGGACGTAAAACAGTAACTGTAATGAAAAGAATGATTTTTTTAGTATCGATTTCTATCGCATTGGCGGTGTGCATGTTTTTTTCCTGTAACAAAAACGACACGACGCCCGACGAAGAAGAAAAGAAGACAAATGAACAGATGGATGCCATTATTGCCGAACTGCTGCCCGACCAGACGTTGAGCCTGTATACGGCAGCCTTGAAACTGCTGGAGGTTGAAAAGGAGGTTACGGCATTTACGCTGTTTGCGATCGGAAACGAGGCCTTTACGGAGGGGAAAACCCTTTCGCAGGGCGAATTGAAGCGGCATATCGTGGAAGGCTGCTACACGGTCGAAGACTTGGAACAGCTGACGGAACTGACCGCCCTGAATGGCGACAAACTGACCGTGGAAGTCCCGGCCGCCGACAAAGTGTATGTGAACAATGTCCTTTTGGGCAGTCCAAAAAAAGTGGGTAATAACATGGTCTATACGGTAAGTGAACTTATTCCGGGGTCCATCGGCGAATCGGACAGGAAAAAAATCGCGTTTGAAATCATGGGATATGATAAAAACCGGTTGCCGGACCATCCGGGCTATCCGGTAGAAAACGCGGAAATCAAAATCTATAACGAAGACGGGACGTTGTATGAGAGCCTGCTTGCAGACAGCCAGGGGAAAGCCTCGACACTGGTTTTTAAGGATCAAAAATATTACTATGCGGTAGAAAACGATTCGCTGTCCCATGTGTACAGCGGCTGGAGGATTTCCGGAATATTTGCTTCGCAGGAAGAAATAGACCGTGCGCCGAAACAGCCCGGAAAACCTCCGGTCACGGGAGCGCTTCAATTTGAAGACACCGACGGAGACGGCGTGATTGACAGCAAAGATAAAGCCGAATGGAAATATGCGGGAGCATTTGCGGCCGACCGGGAGGCAATCACCGTCTATCTGGTGCCCGAAAGCTTTGAAATCGATTATCCCGTTCAAGTCTACACACATCCGCTGGACAGCCGTGTGGTTTTCGTCGAGCGGGAAGACGGCGCTTCGATGAATGTTTATGGTACGAAAGACGAAAACGGCCGGCTTGTCTCGGTCGACAGGCTGGCCATTAAAGATACGGAAGGAAAGGAAGCCACCATACTGATAAGGGACAGCCGCCCGTCCGTCTATTACCTGCCCGACGGTTTTGTCTGCCAGCTGGACTGGGATTCGCCCTCTTCGGCCGCCGTCACCATCACCGACCCGACCGGGGAATATGTGCTCTATACCTATATCGACTTTGCCAAACCGCCCGCCGAGTTGAAAAGCGGTCAGGCCGGAAGGACGCGAACGGCCAAAAGCAGGATCAGGTTCGAGGATATTGACCCGCGCAGCACTCCCCCGTCCTTACGCGCAAACGACGGTGTGATTACCCTCGCCGGACATCATCTCTATCTCACCAAATGCGGCCTGCCCTATGATCCGCCGCCGACAAGCGACATGGGTGTCATCATGGAAACTGAAACTTTTTCATACATTACCACCCTGGCGCCCGTAAGGGTAAGTGAAGGCGTATACCAGGTCACCGTCCCGTCCGATGCCGTCCCTTCGCCTTTATCCAACCCTGCGGACTTTTTTAACGGGTTCAATTCCGCAGCCGGTGAGATATGTGAGACGTATGACTGGATGACCGGCAAGGGCGTTATTGCAGGTTCTGAATTTTGTGCAGGAATTTCTGCGGCATTGCTGGCAAGCCCGTTTTTCGAGACGGTTCCGGCATTTTTCATGGTATGCGAATCTGTTGTATTGTTTACGGAATTTGGATGTGCGTTACATGAGCTGGCAGGTACGCATTTACTGGAAGGCGCCGCAAATCTGGTGGACAATTCCGATATGAAAGCCTTGTACAGGCTCGTTCCGTATGTAACGGAAATGTCCGGGCGTACCTGTGGTTCCCCCCTTTTCGTAGAGCCTTACCTGGGTCTGGACGACCGGGACCTGTCGGTCGACCTGGGCGGAACGCCCAAAATAGACCGGTTTTATCTCTCTCCGTCTAATCCGGGCGAAGGGGTTAGTTATGAAGCGATAGCCGACGTGTCCTGTATCGCAAAGAACAGTTCCGTTACAATGTCGATCATAGGCACGGACGGCTATACGAATACCATCACGGCGGATTTCCCCGACGGGACGTTGAATCAAAAAAGGTGCATATTACTTGTTCCCGGTGCGGAAACCGGCGTCAGGGATTATTGCAGCATAACGATTAACAGTCCCGACGGCACACAAGTCACCCGAAACGCATCGCTTGTTTTCGGATGGTGAGAATAAAAGCGTGCAGCCCTGTTTGAAGAGGCAACCTCCGTTTCCCCGCAAACGGAGGTTGCCCTTCCGGGGCAGACGCGGAGCCGCAGGCCACTTTCGTAAAAACCTCACTTCCAGTACCGGAGCGTATCGACACCCGATACCGCCCGTTATTGACACCCTATCTCGCTCGAGATAGACACCCTATCACGCTCGAGATCGATACCCTATCACGCCCGAGATAGATACCCTATCTCGGGCGCTTGATATAGACGCCCTGTCTCGTTCAAGATAGACGCCCTGTCTCGTTCAAGATAGACGCCCTGTCTCGCTCAAGATAGACGCCCTGTCTCGCCCGAGATAGACGCCCTGTCTCGCCCCCGGCAGTGATACCCTGTACCGGCGGAGAGAGAGTATCGACGTTCGACGCCGAAAGGCATGGAGCATTCATTTTCAACTTTTCGGACCGGGCCGAAGCCTGAATCGGACAAGCGTTTTTGGCCAACATTTCCAACTTTTGATCTTGTGCGGGTGTCATATTTTCTGTACTTTTACACCGTTTTCCGGTTGAGCCGGAAAGCAAATTATCCGGTATTCATTAAAAGTCGAAGGTATGACCGCAACAAAGATATATTTTAGTCGCAACCGTCCGTTCTCCCGAACGGGCCGTTCATTCCCAGAAACAGGCCGCTCATTCGCTGTGCCTGCCGGACAGACAGGAGGAGCGTGATGGAAGCCGTGTTGATATTGCTGTTTCTGATCGGATACGGCACAATCGCGTTCGAACATGTCCTGAAAGTAAACAAGGCGGGCACGGCATTGTGTATGGGGGCCTTGTGCTGGACGGCGTATATACTGTTTGCCGGGAGCGGGAGTATGGAAACCGTCCTGGAGCAGATGAACGAAGAACTGAGCAGCATTGCCGGCATTCTTCTTTTCCTGATCGGGGCGATGACGATCGTCGAGGTGGTGGACGCGCACGACGGATTCCGGCTTATCACCGATGCCATTCATGCCACCGGTAAACGCTCGCTGCTGTGGATCATCTCACTGATCACCTTTTTCCTGTCGGCCACGCTGGACAATCTTACCACGACGATCGTCATGATGTCGCTGATCGCCAAGCTGGTCGGAAGCCGCGAAGACAGGCTGATATTTGTTTCCATGGTCGTGATTGCGGCCAATGCCGGAGGCGCCTGGTCGCCGATCGGCGACGTGACAACCACCATGCTGTGGATGGGTAAACAGATAAGCGCCGGACCGATCGTAGCTCGACTGTTTATCCCCAGCCTGCTGTCGGTACTGGTTCCCTTGACGGCCTTTTCCCTTTCCATGAAAGGCGCCGTCTCCCCGCCCGCAGACAGCGAAGGCCAACATGCGGTCATGCTGCCCAAACACGTACGCAACATTGTCTTTCTCATGGGCATCGGCATCCTGCTGTGCGTGCCGGTATTCAAGGCGGTGACCCATCTGCCGCCCTATGTCGGGATGATGCTGGGCGTCGGCATTCTGTGGCTCTATACGGGCATCCTGTACCGGAAACATCGCGGCGGACGCCTCAAGGAACGCCTCTCCGTGACACGGGCGCTGCACGAGATCCAGCTGTCCACCATCCTGTTTTTCCTGGGAATTCTTTTCTGCATCGGTTGCCTGCAGCACGCGGGAATCCTGGCGCACATGGCGCGCTGGCTGGACCGGCTGACGGACAGTCAGAGCGTGATCGTAATGATCATCGGCTGTGTGTCGTCCGTGATCGACAATGTGCCGCTGGTAGCGGCGGCGCAGGGCATGTACACTTTCCCGACGAATCATTTCTTCTGGGAATTTCTGGCCTATGCAGCAGGCACGGGCGGATCCATGCTGATTATCGGATCGGCAGCCGGCGTGGCGGCAATGGGACAGGAGAAAATAAACTTCATCTGGTACCTGAAGCATGTGAGCGGCTGGGCGCTGCTGGGATACCTGACCGGTTCCTTCGCCTACATTTTCCTGTACCACCTGATTTATGCCTCCATGTAGCTGTCCCGCTAAAAAGAAAAGCGAAATCATTGAACGCATGAATATAGAAGAACTCCGGGATTACTGTCTGTCGATAAAAGGGTCGGTCGAATGTGTGCCTTTCGATGAAAACACGCTTGTGTATAAGGTGATGGACAAGATGTTCGCGTATTTTTCACTAAACCCGAAAGACGGCGATTTTTGGGTATCCTTGAAATGCGATCCTGAAAAAAGTATCGAACTGCGCGAGCGATATCAGGGAATCAGATACGCCTATCACGCCGGGAAAACGGTGCTTTCGTGGAATGCAGTCTATCTCGAAAGCGACGTGCCGAACAGTTTGCTCAAGGAACTGATAGTCCATTCGAGAGATGAAGTTATCCGAAATTTATCCCGAAAGAAACAGTCCGAATATGATCAAATCCCATGATTCCGCCCTTTTGAAACGTCAGGAACAGACGCGCCTGAAAGGCTAAAATCTGCGGAAATCCATTCAATCTGCGTTATCTGCGTGCCCATGTACATCTCCCGTCATTCATTCCCTCTCTCCGGAGGCAAATTGCACGGGAAAGCGGGATGGATGCTTTTGCAGTCTGCAAATCTTCTTACCTTTGTGGCTTCATTGCATGTAATATGATTTCAATAGAAGGATTAACGGTTGAGTTTGGCGGGTTTACACTTTTCGATGCGGTTTCGTTTGTCGTAAACAGGAAAGACCGCATTGCCCTGGTCGGTAAAAACGGAGCAGGCAAGTCCACGCTGTTGAGGATTCTGGCCGGTCTGCAGGCGCCTTCGGGCGGCGTGGTCAGCCTCTCTGGCGAGACGACCGTCGGCTATCTGCCGCAGCAGATGGAACTGCCCGGCGAACGCACGGTATGCGCCGAAGCAGAACGCGCCTTCGAGCATCTTCACCGGATGGAAAGCGAGATAAACCGGCTGAACGAAACGCTGGCCGAGCGTACGGATTACGAGTCGGAAGAGTTCCACAAACTGATCGACCGGATGACGTCGCTCTCCGAACACTTCCAGCTGATGGGCGGCCTGAATTACCGGGCCGAACTGGAACGTACCCTGACGGGACTGGGTTTCATGCAGGACGATTTCGAGCGGCCCACGTCCGAATTCAGCGGCGGGTGGCGCATGCGCATCGAACTGGCCAAACTGCTGCTCCGCCGGCCGGACGTGCTCCTGCTGGACGAACCGACCAACCATCTGGACATTGAATCCATCCAGTGGCTCGAAACCTTTATCGCCACGCGCGCCAACGCCGTGATCCTGGTCTCGCACGACCGCGCCTTTATCAACAACACAACCCGGCGAACCATCGAAATTGAACTGGGAAAAATCTACGACTACCGGGTGAAATACGCCGATTATACGGAACTTCGCCGAGAGCGGCGCGAACAGCAACAGCGTGCATACGAGAATCAGCAGAAAAAAATAGCCGACACGGAGGAGTTTATCGAACGTTTCCGCTACAAAGCCACCAAATCCGTACAGGTGCAGTCGCGCATCAAGCAACTGGCCAAAATCGAACGGATCGAAGTGGACGAACTTGATATGGCCCGCCTGAAACTGAAATTCCCGCCCGCGCCCCATTCGGGTGCTTACCCGGTGGTTGCGGAGGACCTGGCCAAGCGATACGGCGAACACCGGGTCTTTTCCGGCGTCGACTTTACCATCCACCGGGGCGACAAGGTTGCCTTTGTGGGTAAAAACGGCGAAGGAAAATCTACGCTGGTCAAATGCATCATGGGCGAAATCGATTACGAAGGGCGGCTGACGCTGGGCCATCAGGTGAAAATCGGGTATTTTGCACAAAACCAGGCAGAACTGCTGGATGAATCCAAAACCGTCTTCGAAACCGTCGACGACGTGGCGCAGGGTGAAATACGCACCAAAATCAGAGACCTGCTGGGCGCGTTCATGTTTGGAGGCGAGGCGTCGGACAAGAAGGTGAGCGTGCTTTCCGGAGGCGAACGGAGCCGGCTGGCGATGATTCGCCTGTTGCTGGAGCCGGCGAACCTGCTGATCCTCGACGAGCCGACCAATCACCTGGACATGCGCTCGAAGGATGTGCTGAAAAATGCGCTGCACGACTTCGACGGGACGCTGATTGTCGTTTCGCACGACCGCGAATTTCTCGACGGGCTGGCAGACAAGGTGTACGAATTTGGGCACGGACAGGTACGGGAACATCTGGGCGGCATCTATGAATTTCTGGAACGGAAGAAAATAGAAAACCTGCAGGCGCTGGAACATCGAACCCTCCCCAACAGGCCGCCGGAGGCGTCGCCTCCCGCCTCTCCGCCTCCCGGACGTCCCGGACATCCCGGACGTCCCGGCGAAACGCAGCGCGGACAGAGCCGTCTGATCAGGCGTCTGGAAAAAGCCATCGCCGGAACCGAACAGGACATAGCCCGGCTGGAAAGCGCCATCGCCGAACTGGAAAAGCGCCTGGCCGCCTCCGAAGGCGTCGCGGATGTTGCCCTGTACGTCGAATACGAAGCGCTGAAACGGCAACTCTCCGGCGCCATGGACCGGTGGACGGAACAACTCACGGAGCGGGAGCGTTTGCCTCATTGAAACTGAAAAAAACAGACGGAGGTGCATCACACAATTTTATGGCGTATGATCCGTTATCATCTAAAAAAAACGGAATGAAAAGTGGAAAGAATATTAGTATGAGAATGATTGTATTCGCTACTAACAACGAGAATAAATTAAAGGAAGTCAAGGTGATGCTCCCTTCGGATATTCGTCTGGTCAGTCTGTCCGACCTGCACTATCACCATACACTTACGGAAACGGCCGACACGCTGGAGGAAAATGCCCTGCAAAAAGCGCGGTTCGTCCGGCGGAAATTCGGATACGACTGCTTTGCCGACGATACCGGACTGGAAGTTGACGCGCTGGACGGGCAGCCGGGCGTTTATTCGGCACGTTACGCCGGCGAAGAGTGCGACAACTATGCCAATGTACAGAAACTGCTCCGCAACCTGTCCGGGACAACCAACCGGCGCGCCCGTTTCAGGACGGTCATCGCGCTGGTACTGGGAGACGAGGAATATCTGTTCGAAGGAGTGATCAACGGACAAATTACCCACGCCATGCGGGGAAGCAGAGGCTTTGGCTACGATCCGGTCTTTGTCCCCGACAAACATACGGAAACATTTGCCGAAATGACGGATGCCGCCAAGAACACGGTCAGCCACCGCGCACAGGCTGTCAAGAAACTGACCACTTTCCTGATCGCCGTCAGGAAACAGTTGAGAAACAAATGAACAGCGCTACAGGATGAAATCAATGCGTGCGCCGGGAATGCTGTTCTCCCTGCTTCTCCTGTTCGCCCCCTGCCGCCCGCTCAGCGCACAGCGCACGGGTGAGTGGCGTTCCTGGCCGGCCACCTGGGAGACGGCGAATGTGGCCGAAACACCTCGCCAGGTGTTTGCCGTGGCAAACGGAACACTGTACAGCTACGGCAAGGAAGACAGCCGCGTAACCGTTTATTCCAAACAGTCCGGACTGCACGACACGGACATCCAGTGGATCGGATACCATGCCGGCGCAAAAACGCTCCTTATCATATACAGGAATGGAAACATCGACCTGATGACCGACGAAGGATTCTACAACCTGCCGTATCTGAAAAACACCACCTCCATTCGCGACAAGGAGATCTACGACATCTATTTCCATGACGGGAACGCTTACGTGGCCGCCAGATTCGGAATCATGGTCATCCAGCTGGATAAAAGGGAAATTGCCGAAACCTACAAACTGGACATGGCCGTATACGGCGTCTGCATACAGGGCGAAACCATCTTTGCCTCCACCGAAAACGGCCTCCTCAGGGCCTCCCTGAGCGACAATCTGCCCGATATACATAACTGGAACGAACAGCCGTTGCCGGCCGAATTTGACGCCGGCAATATCCGTCAGTTATGCGAATTTGAAGGCAAACTCCATTTCCGGATAAACAGCAGCGGCGTATACCGGCTGGAACCGGGAGGCGAAGTCAACACCCTGATGCGGCATGCAGGGCTGACCGGCATGAAGATGATTGCCGGCCGGCTGGCTGCGTATACCTCTTCCGCATTATACCTCTTCGAATCGTCGAGCCGCTACGAAACCGTCAGTCCGGGAACCGTCAACGACGTCGCCGGCCTGAACGGCGACGGGACATACTGGCTTGCCTCCGGCGTTGACGGCCTGACCGCACTCCGGAGAAAAGCCGCCGACGAATACGAAACCACTGTTTCCGGACTCAACCTCGAAGGCCCGAAACGAAACCTCGCCGGATTCCTGAAGTTCCACAACGGGAAACTGTGGATTGCCGGCGGCGGACGTTCCAAAACCGTCCGCTACCGTAACCCCGGCACGCTGATGACCTTTCAGGACGGGAAATGGTTCAACTTCGACGAGGCAACGGTCAACCGGGAAGTCGGATACACCTGCCTGGACTATACCGCCGTCGTGATTGATCCCGACGACGAGACCCACTTCTTCGTCGGCACCTGCGGCGAAGGCGTGCTGGAATTTAAAGACAATGCCTTCGTCCAGCTGTATAACCACGAGAACAGCGCCCTGCAAACCGGCCTTCCCGGAAGCCAGGGAGAACATTACGTTCGGGTGCAGGGTTTCACCTACGACCGGGACAAAAACCTCTGGATGACAAACAGCGAAGTCCGCAACGGAATTGTCGTCCGAAAAGCTGACGGAACCTGGATTTCACTCTATTATCCCGGCATCACCCAGGCCTATTTCGTCGATCAGATCCTGATCACCTCCAAAGGCCACAAGTGGGTCAACGTGCCCCACAGCGGAAATTCGCCCGGCATCCTCGTCTTTGACGACAGAGGCACGCTGGACGACGTTTCGGACGACGTCGCCAACTATTTCCCGTCCTTCAGGAGCGCCTCCGGCAGTGCCGTGGAC
>JAIRXI010000424.1 GCA_031268395.1 Tannerella sp.
CCGGCGTAAAGGTGGCTTATCTTTACCAGGCGTTGCCGGATTTTAGTATTGAAAATGTACTGGAAAAGTAATTTGTCGGCCTCGTGCCGGTCTTGCGCCACCCGTTCCTGCACTTCGGCTGATCCGACAAATGATTTTTCTTCGACGGTTGCCGTTCCGCCCAGCACGCGCTTGCTGATTTCCTTGTTGCAGACGTCGTCGATGAGTGAAAGAAAGACCTGATGCGGATTTGTTTCGCTGATGCGCGGCACTTCTATCTTTTCGCTCCCCTGCAAAACGGCGAACATGTTTTGCCGGAAATTCGACAGCATCTCAAACAGTTCGTCGCGCCGTCCGGTATCCATCCGGTCGGTGATGGCGAAAATCGGCGGGACGCCGTATTTGTCAACGTATGACATCCAGGAGCCTAAGCCCAATTTTTTAGCCAGTACAATCATGGCCAGCTGGTTCAGCATACCCAAATCCCAATCGCCGCCGACTTGAAAATAATAGCCGGCATAAGCGCCGGTACGGAAATCGACGCCTCCGTCGTCGTATTCCTCTTTGACAATAAGCCCTTTTTGTGCAATGAAATTGGATTGCGGTATTTCGTCTGCGCGCTCCAGTTCCATCGTTTCCGGATTGACGTCAAACAGTTCTATCAGCGTAGCCCCCTGAAAGCGGCTCATCAACACCAGCCGTATTACATCCTCAAACCAGGGACGTTCCAAAAGTTGTTTAAGTTCGTCGTTTTCCCTGCCCTTATCATCTACCAGCTTGAACGAAGAGCGCTGCACGTGCAAAATACGGGTATCAATGACGCTTGCGAGGTGGTTGTCAAGTAAAAGATACTGGTAAAAGCGCATCAGGTTGCCGCGACGCGGGTTTTCCGGGTCGGTAGCCGCCATAACGCCGGTTTTCCAGTCTTTAATTTCTTTGGCCTGAAGCGTATTTGCCTGGCGTGTCCAGTCGGCTTTTTTCCCGGCGCTGCTGCGTTTATGGTATTCGGCAAAAACGGCATTGTTCGGGAGAAGCGCCGCGAGTGCATTATTGAAGTGCTGTTTAAACGTCATTGTTGTACTGTTTAAAAATCAAATAAAAAAGTCCTTATTGGTGGTATTTCCGTACATCAGGCTTCCGGGGGTTCCGGTCTCACCGGTTATTTCGGGCAGTCCGGGCAGCGACTGGGCGCCTGTCTGAATGTTGCTCAAAATCTTTATGGCCTCCGAATAAATGTCGGGAAAGTCGTCGGGCACCTTGCGCGCGGCGTTGCGGCGCACGGCCCGGTAAACGACGATCATAGCAATTGCCTGTACCAGCAAACCGCTACGCAGTATGGGGTCGCCAAAAATCACTTCCGTATTGTACCTGCCGGAAATGTACGATATGGCGAAGTCGATAGCCTTGCTTTCCAGTCCGTCCAGTATTTCTTCGGGAGCTTCGGAAACGCTCTCGTCAATCAGCCGTCCCTGAATGGTTTCTATTAAATCTTCACGTGTTATGTATCGCATAATTTTATTTTTTCAGGAGATTGCGGGTCAAGCCCGCAATGACGCCTGTTTGATTACCAGTTATAAGTTTGTTTCATCCTTCCTGTTTTCCACGACTTTTCCGTTGTGTTCCGCCGGGCAGGCGCCGTATATTTTTCGAGGGCGGAAATAGCCTGCTGGTCGGCGTCGGGGCTGTCGTCGTGTTCGGTGCTTCCTTCCTCGACGGCTATCAGCTGCATGACGCCTACCTGCGTATCGCTGTGGCTTTTCAGCGCCTCGCCGTAATAGATGCGCGAGTTTTGGAAGTAAGGCACCATCTTGAGCATGCGTCCCAGTTTGTTGGTTGTGGGCGTGTTTATCTTCACCATATTGAGTACGACGCCGTGCCGTTCTTCCGCTTCGTCGATGTTTCGCTGTACCTCTTCATTCCAGAACTGGGCTTCGTATTGAAAGAGCACGTTGGCCGTGGCCGGTATCTGTTTGCGCAGTTCGCACAGGTAATCACAGGCGACCTTCATTTTCACCTGCTTTACAAAACCGTCAATCAGGTAAAAGCGGCGTTCCTTCACGCCCCAGGGTTTAATAGCATTATAGTCGCTTGTCTCGTTGTCCGTATAGGCAATATCCCAATGCACGATAATCATTTCAAATTCGTGCCATTCGGGAAGCCGGCACCACTGAATCTGGTCTTCGTTAAAGTTTTTTCTTTCGAGTTTGGTTTCATGGTTGTATTCGGCATAAGCCGCCGGAATACCCATATCTTCTTCCTGCTGCCGGTAGAACTCCGGGGAGTACATGCTTTTCCACGCCGGTTCGTAGGTAACTTTGTTGTAGGCCCTGATTTGGTGTACCGTCCATTTCGGGTGGCGTTCCTGCAGGATGGTTTGCGTCATTACGCGGGCAAAGCGGTTGTTGGCGTAGAGTAGCCGGCGGAATTTACCGGTCATGGTTGCCATCACATCGCGTTCGATGTGATCGGCCTGTCGTCGCATCCGTTTGGGATTGCTGATGGTATCGGGCGTTTCCAGATCATCGACGCTCCACAGGTTCGGGCGGCGGCTTTTTACACGCAGGCCGCGCACCTTTTGTTTAATACCGAAGGCCATACCGATGAAGCGATAATCGCGGGTAATGAATTTGCCGATTTCCCACGATCCTTCCATTTTCTGTTCGCCGAAATCGTGAATGAGCAGCGGGTTCGCTTCCATTTCCGCCTGAATATCCGAAAGCAGTTCATCTGCCCGTTCCTCGCTGTCGGATTTGAGACAAAAGAAAATATCTTCGTCGCGCATCCACAACCAGAGCGGAATAATGATATTGCACCAGCATGATTTGGCCAGCCCGCGCCCCCATTCGGCAAATCCTTTGAAAAGCGGGTCTCCGGCGACCATTTGGGCAAATTCAATCTGGAAATCCG
>JAIRXI010000010.1 GCA_031268395.1 Tannerella sp.
AAAAAATCCCGGTAAAGACAATCTGCTTTACCGGGAACAATTTCTTCAAACTTGACTCTTGGATTTTAATCTTAACCCCGATCTGAGTCTCAGGCTATATCATGCTGCGTTTTGAGTGACGGGAATGCGTAGATCAGCAGTTCAAATGCGCCGAACAGTACGCCCGTGTACAGCAGATCGCCGGCAAGACCATTGCGGAAAAACGGCAACGCCGCCACGTAACAGGTTCCAAGACCTTCCCATGTATGCAGATACATGCCCGACGACAGCCACGATCCGAAATTGGTCACCACATAGAAGATCACCGAAGCCCCCACTGCAGAACCTGCCATATTCAGGATGCGCATTTTCTTCAGCGTGAAGGTTCCCATCAGCACAATCAGCGCCAATGCCCCATACGTATACAGGAACCAGAACATGAGTCCGTCCACATGCGCACTGTATACCCATGTGTTCAACACAAAATCACTCAACATCATGGCCGCAATCGGAATGATATACGCCCAGTGACGCTTGCTGTAATAGGCTGCTCCGAAAAGCGCCATGCCGACAATGGGAGCAAACCCTGCCGGATGTGGTATAAGCCGGCTGACAGCCGCCAGCAGAATGACCGCACAAATAATGCCAAATCGTAAATTTACTTTTTTATTCTCCATCTTTTTTATCTATTAATTTGTTATCGTATTGCCATCAAGTCAATTGTTCTCTACGAATGAATAACGCAGGAAACATCGCCGGGCAAAGGTAGTAAAAATTTCATCTCTGCAATATGGAGAGCAAAAAAAAATTGAAACAGATGCACAAAAATCTGCTTTCACCACCTTCCGGCCGGGGGAAAAGCACCCATTGGCCATCCGTTACGGAGAGACATTGCCGTTCCGGCGGGGATATTTCCCCCAATAATGTTGTAAAAAAAACGGTTACCTGCCATTATTTCCTGCCTGTTAAGCCAATAACCGGATATGCAAAATATGTTTTACAACATATATTTATTTAGTCGACTGGATAGAAGTAGCTTATGATACCGTATAAGTGACCCTCAAAAAACATCAAAACAGTTTTTCTGCTGTTTTTTTTGGCCGGTAAATTGAAAATGTTGATATTTGGTGGATTTTTTGAAAACAGAACTGTAAGATTTATGCTTTTTAAAGGGATAAACTTGAAAACAGAAAATGATATATGATAAGATTACTGTCTATTCTTTGTGGTATTATATTGGTAATTGTGGATATGCAGGGAAAAGAGCCTTTGAAAAGAAAGGATCTTGTGTCAGCGGCAAATCCTTTGCATAATCAGCTGATGGACCGTCAGGTGTCCGAATTAATGGCTGACCGGATAGATATCAGGAAAGAGCGGTTCGGTGCAGAATTGGCGGCCATGGATTACCTCTCGCGCGACGAATTGCTTGAGGCGGAAGCGCTCCGGTTTCCGGCCGACGAATTGTACGGCTCGTGGGATACCAATTGGGTAAACCCGTTTCGCAGCAGGGAAATAGCATTTCCCGATACCTTTAATATAGACTGTTCCACATTTGTTCTTCCGGTCACAAACGAACTGAAAGTAACCTCCAAATATGGTCCCCGCCGCCGCCGGATACATCATGGGATTGACCTGAAAGTACAGGTAGGCGACACGATCTGCGCCGCCTTCGGCGGGAAAGTACGAATCAAAAGTTATGAACGGCGCGGTTACGGGAATTATCTGGTCATTCGCCATCCGAATGGCCTGGAAACCATCTATGGCCACTTGTCCAAATTTCTGGTTTCCGAAAACGACATCGTCAGAGCCGGTCAGCCGATTGCGCTGGGTGGCAATACAGGCCGTTCCTCCGGTTCTCATCTGCATTTTGAAACCCGTTTTCTGGGACTGGCGCTTGATCCGGGTCATTTGATCGACTTCGGAAGCGGAACGCCCCACAATGACAGCTATGTCTTCCGAAAAGGCAAAACCAAAAGCGGCAATGTCTACACGTCCACTTCCGA
This sequence comes from Tannerella sp., assembly GCA_031268395.1. Taxonomy (GTDB): domain Bacteria; phylum Bacteroidota; class Bacteroidia; order Bacteroidales; family Tannerellaceae; genus Tannerella. The sequence continues at coordinate 1,983 of JAIRXI010000010.1, forward strand.
ACGGATTGTCTATCACCGCGTCAAACAGGGCGAAACGCTGGGTAAAATCGCATTAATATATCATACAAGCGTAGCCGAACTGTGCCGTTTGAACGGTATTTCGAGCACTTCCAAACTGCGTATCGGCCAGTCCATTCGTTGCGGAACGGTTGCGGCCGCCAAAACGACCGGGAAGGAACAGGAAGCAAACGGAGCCGCTGCACCCGCAAAAACGGAGGTGGAGAAAACATCTGTCCAGCCGGCAGCACTTTATCATAAGGTACAGGAAAAGGAAACGCTCAATTCCATCGCCCGTCAGTACGGGACCACCGTCGAGGCGCTGTGCCGCCTGAACGGTATCCTGTCTACGGAAGCTTTGCGTGTTGGTCAGGAAATCTGTTACCGGACAGTTAAACCGGCTAAAAACCGGGAAGCCGGCGCGGAAACGAAGGATGCGGAAGGAGACGCGTTGTCAGCCGGTCTGCCCCCGGGATCCCGGCCCACGGTCGATCCCGCTTCCGAAACGGAAGTCCGGAGGTCGCTACCCGATACTCCGCCGGCTGAGAACGGCGTCCCGGCTGAGAACGGCGTCGGGATATACTACCGGGTGCAAAAAGGCGACACGCTGGGCGCCATCGCGAAAAGACATGGCGTGAGCGTTGACCGGCTGTGCAAAATGAATAATATCACCAAAACAACGGTATTGCAAATCGGACGTTCATTGCGTTGTTCCTGACGCAATGTGTCCGATCTCGTTTTGAATCTTTGAATTTAATCGCTATGGATACGGAACAGCAATTCGAACAGGTTATTCACTTGTGCCGGGAAATTTTCCAAAAAAAACTGAGCGACTACGGCGCTTCGTGGCGCATCATGCGACCGTCTTCCATTACCGACCAGCTTTTTATCAAAGCCAATCGCATTCGCAGCCTTGAAATGAAAAAGGAGAGCCGGATTGAGGAAGGTATCAGACCGGAATTTGTTGCGATTGTGAATTATGGCGTGATCGGGCTGATTCAACTGGCGCTGGGGCCGTGCACGGATGCGCCGGACATGCTTCTCGACAAGGCGCTGGCGCTGTATGACAGGTATATCACGCAGGCCAAAGAGTTGATGTACGCCAAAAACCATGACTACGATGAAGCATGGCGAAGCATGCGCATCAGTTCATATACCGACTTGATCCTTACTAAAATACACCGTGTCAAACAGATTGAGAATCATGACGGACAAACGCTCGTTTCCGAAGGCATTGATGCCAATTACATGGATATGATCAACTATGCCCTGTTTGGCCTGATCAAACTTGAATTTGACGAAACCCTATGAAAAAGGAGAAGATCATTAAAATAACGGCGGAATTTTCACGGACACTGGTCGGTGCCGTTTTCGTTTTTTCCGGCCTTGTGAAAGCCATCGACCCGACAGGCAACGCCATTAAGATCAAGGAATATCTTTCCGTATTAGGACTGGAACATTTCCTTTGGACAGACTATATCCTCGCCTTCGGTCAGGCCGCGCTTGAATTTACGCTGGGTTTTTGCCTGCTGATGGGCGTCTACCGGAAATTAATCACGTTCTGTACCCTGCTGGTCATGTGTTTCATGACCCCGCTGACGCTTTATCTGGCCCTTTTCAACCCGGTGTCCGATTGCGGATGTTTCGGCGACGCGCTGATCATTACCAACTGGCAGACGTTTTACAAAAACATTGTCCTGCTGGCCTGCACGATTTTCCTGTACATCTATTGCCGGCGCCTGACTCCGTTTTACACCTACAAGGCCTACTGGTTTATCGTCCCGTTTTCGTTCTTTTTCTGCATTGCCTTTTGCCTCAGGAACTATGACCATTTGCCCATCCTTGATTTCCGCCCCTACAAGGTTGGCAACAATATTTTCAAACTGATGGAAATTCCTGAAAACGCGCCACAGGCCAATTACCGTTTCATCTATGAAAAAGACGGCGTCAAAAAAGAATTTGCGCTGGAAGACGTACCGGCGAACGATTCCACCTGGACGTATGTCGACAGCAAAGAGATCGGGAAAGGCTTTATACCGAAAGTCAGCTCATTCGAGCTGTACAATGAAGAAGGAGAGAACATCGGCATGCAGATACTCAGTCAGCCCGAACCGCTCTTTTTACTGGTAGCGCCCACACTGGAACTGGCCAGTGATCAGCATATCGAGGAGATCAACCACGTATGCGATTTTGCCCGCGAAAAGCACTACCCCTTCTATTGCGTCACGGCTTCATCCCAGGATGGAATCGAGCAATGGCAAAAAAATACCGGCGCCGACTATCCGTTCCTGACGGCCGACGACGTGGTGCTGAAAACAATGATCCGTTCCAATCCCGGCCTGATCGTGATAAGGGAAGGAACGATCCTGGCCAAATGGCATCACAACGACATCCCGAACGAACATACGCTGGCGGAAACGGTGGCCGCCTGTCTGGACGAAATGCCCCTGCCGGAAAGCAACTCCGGAGAAGCGGAGGCGACTCCTGCGAAAAAAAACAGGCTGGAAGGAGAACGCTGGTTACGGATTATTTCAGGTTTTGTATTACCTTTGCTGCTGGTTTGGATCTATGATTTTTTACGGAATCGCAGATCCCGCAAGAAAAAAAACAGGTTTACAAACGGCTAAACAAGATTATCAATGAGAAAAAACATTGTGGCGGGGAACTGGAAAATGAATACAACCCTGCCGGAAGGACTGGTCCTGGCAAAAGAACTGAATGAGGCGCTGAAAAACAGGACGCCGAACTGCGACGTAATCATTGGCGTACCCTTTACGCACCTGGCAAGCATTGTCGCGGCAGTTGACACCCGGAAAATCGGCGTGGCGGCCGAAAATGCCGCCGACCGGTCGGCAGGCGCTTTCACGGGCGAAGTCTCCGCCGAAATGATCGCTTCCACAGGAGCGGCATACGTGATTCTGGGACACTCCGAAAGACGGACGTACTATCACGAGACGCCGGCAACCCTGAAAACAAAAACGGAACTGGCCCTGGCCCATCAGCTGACGCCGATTTTCTGTATCGGCGAAGTGCTGGCAGAACGCGAAGCCGGCAACCATTTTGAAGTAGTGGATGCGCAAATAGAAGAATCCCTGTTCGATTTGTCCGCCGCAGATTTCCGCAAACTGATACTGGCTTACGAGCCGGTCTGGGCCATCGGAACCGGAAAAACGGCTACCGCGGCACAGGCGCAGGAAATGCATGCACACATCCGTCGGACCGTCGCGACAAAATACGGCGAAGAAATCGCAGCGAACACCTCCATCCTGTATGGCGGAAGCTGCAATGCCGGCAATGCGAAAGAACTGTTTTCCAACCCGGATGTAGACGGCGGACTGATTGGCGGCGCTTCGCTCAGCGCAGAAAAATTCCTGCCGATCATAGACGCTTTCTGACATAAAATGAAACGGCCGTTCGCTCTTCTGCTGTTGCTGTTCCTCTGCCAAGGCAGCGGACTGCGGGCACAGAACTCCATCTTCGACGCCTTGACAAAATCGGAACCGGGAAAGGGATCGGTCACGATTCTCCAGCCGCAGGCCATCCGGGCGCTGGTGGATTCACATGCCACCGGCGCGAAAATAGAGACGGACGGCGAAAGAAGCTATCTGACAGTTTTGGGTTACACGATTCAGGTATTTACCGGAAACAACCAGCGCAGTTCCAAGGATGAAGCGTTTTCCAAAAAAGACCAGATCGACAAAATTTACAGCGGCGTATCCACGTATGTAGACTACACGGCCCCTTTCTGGCGGCTGCGCGCAGGCGATTTCACGACTTACGAGGAAGCGCTGTGCCTGATGTACAAACTGAACGGATCGTTCCCTGCCTTCAAAAAAGAAATGAAAATAATCAAGGAAAACATCCGGATTTTCCTGAATTGACGCGCCCGCATGGAACCGAACAAAGACACGCCGGATACGGTCTCCGGAGCGCTTGCCGAACACTACCGCCAGATCATCCGCCTGCTGGGAGAAGACGTCACGCGTGAAGGCCTGCTGAAAACGCCCGAACGAATGGCAAAATCCATGCAGTTCCTGCTGCATGGCTACGGCCAGGATCCGGAAGCCGTACTGGCTTCTGCCATGTTTCGGGACGAAGACTATAAACAAATGGTGATCGTCAAGAATATTGACTTCTTTTCCCTCTGCGAACATCACCTGCTACCCTTTTTCGGAAAGGCACATATCGCCTACATTCCCCGCAAGTACATCACCGGGCTGAGCAAGATCCCGCGGGTCGTTGACATCTTTGCCCGCCGCCTGCAAGTACAGGAACGCATGACGCGGCAAATCAAGGAGTGTATTCAAAAGACACTGGACCCGCTGGGCGTCATGGTTGTCATTGAGGCGCAACACATGTGCATGCAGATGCGCGGCGTGGAAAAACAAAACTCGCTCACGACCACATCCGATTTCACCGGATTCTTCCAGCAGGCCAAAACCCGCGTGGAATTTATGAACCTGATCCAGAAATAAATCCGGGGCGCAGCCTCCTTCGCTGCGTCGGGTTAACAGCAAGCCTCCGGGTAAATCGCTCGGCGTAGCGTCTTTCGCTACGTCGGGTCAACAGCAAGCCTCCAGGCTTGCTGTAAGTTGCTCGGCGCAGCGTCCTTCGCTATGTCGGGTTAATCGCAAGCCTCCTGGCTTGCTGGTAAGTCGCCCGGCGCAGGTCTTTCGCTGCGTCGGGTTAATCGCAAGCCTCCTGGCTTGCTGTGAGGCAGGAGCCATACTTCTTCAGCGACACAGCGAAGACGCCACGCCGGGCATGGGCTACTCCCGGACTGTTTCACTGCGTTCGCCGGTGACGGGAGAATACAATGCACTGAAATATCCCGTGTGAAGTATAAATAACCGGATTTTTTCCCCGTCTCACGTTCCGGTATAAAAAAAAATTCTAT
>JAIRXI010000023.1 GCA_031268395.1 Tannerella sp.
GGAAGAAAGCAGAAGGCAGAAGGCAGAAAACCGTCATTGTACAGGATGCGACTGGCTTTTTCGTGAAAGCAGTCGTAGCTCAGCTAGTATTTTACGTATGCATACGAAGCCACCATACAGACAAAAATAGCGGACAGACCCAGCAAATTCACAATTCGCAATGACTTGTTTTTATTTAAACCTCTCATAAATGATTTTGTTTATGCCAACTTAACGACAATATCAGGGGTATATTATGTGTTATAAATAAAAAAAGCGTCAGAACAGTATGTGAAATAATAAAAAAGCGGTATCTTTACGTCGGTTTTATACTTCACACGGTATGGTTATGTGCATTGCTTTTCATCGCGATCTCCCTCCCCGTCATTTGCGAGGAACGAAGCAATCCGGGCACAGGTGACGACTTGGATTGCTTCACTGCGTTCGCCGGTGACGGGAGAAATACAATGCACAAAAATATCCCATGTGAAGTATAGCAAAATAACTTGTAGTATTAATATATAAATAATGTGCGTATGAAAACAAATGCTTTATGTGGATATCTCCGTCTTCTTCCGGTAGCCGGCATGATGATCCTTTGCACGTGTAGTGGTGACGGATACCAGCCCGTTTTCGACGGGAAATCGCTGGCAGACTGGGAGTACGACCCGGTCTATTGGCGTGTGGAAAACGACTGTATGGTAGGTGAAGTAACACCGTCTACCATTTTGAGCCGGAACACGTTCATCATTAGGAAAGACCTTGTGTTGAAAGATTTTGAGCTGAAGGTCGAGTACCGTATTTCGGAAAACGGGAACAGCGGAGTGAGCTACCGAAATGAACGTGTAGAGGATGTGCCTTATGCACTGAAAGGTTATCAAGCCGACATCGACGGGAAGAATCAGTATACGGGGCAGAATTACGAGGAGCGGGGCCGCCAGTTCCTTGCCTTGCGCGGCCAGACCGGTGTGATAGATTCGCTTTATCGGTCACCATCTCATCAGGCTGTTAGCGAGATTGACTTCAGGAATGATCCGCTCAACCGCCATATCCGGGAAAATGACTGGAATGAATACCATATCATCGCCAAAGGCAACCGGTTGCAGCATTTCATCAACGGAATGTTGATGAGCGATGTGACGGACAACGACGCGACAAATCGCAGACTGTCCGGTCTGCTGGGCGTCCAGGTGCACGTGGGGCCTCCCATGAAAGTGGAGTTCAGGAATTTCATGGTAAAATCGTTGTAATTTACATGATAAAACTATTTAAGAGTATGAAACGAAGCATTTACAATAATGTAAACATAGAGGTAATGAAAATGCGAGTTCAATATGACCTTAGTGTTAAAAAACAGAAAATGTACGTATGAAAATAAATCGTATAATAGTTATGTTGTTTCTTGGCATATTTGCGTCTGCAAATATATGCGCAAAGAAAATCCCTGTTCCCAAAATACTGGAGGAACACAGGGATAGAAGTTTGTTTACAAAATTGAAAAACAAAGTGGAAATTACGCCTTTGTTTAATGGTAAGAATCTTGACGGATGGTATATTTTTTCAAAATACGGTGTGAATAACGACGCTGAAAAAGCTTTTAAGGTTGAAAACGGACTTATTCACCTGACGGGAGAAAGCATGGGATATATCTGCACCGAAGATTCTTATAGGAATTATTATCTTCGCGTTGTTTTTCGATGGGGTGAAAAAAAGTATCCTCCACGTCAAGATCACCGGCGTGACAGTGGAATACTGTATCATTTTTCAGCGACGGAAAAAGATCAAATCTGGCCAAAATCCGTCGAATGTCAGATTCAGGAAGAAGATTGCGGTGACTATTGGTTAGTCGAAGGAGTTACAGCCGATTCTCCGAACCGAAGGATTGACAATCGTATCGTTCGTACTGCCTATTTTGAAAATCCAGGACAGGAATGGAATACGATTGAAGTCATTTGTATTGACAATAAATCGGAACATTACGTGAACGGACATTTGGTGAATCAGGCGGAAAATCTTAGCGCTTCCGAAGGTAAAATTCTACTGCAACTGGAATGTGCAGAGATTTTTTATAAAACGATAGAATTGTTGCCCTTAAAATAAACCCAGAGAGGATGTACGTTAGAATTTCAGTCGAAAAACTGTTGAGATTTCTAATGTACACCGTTGAATTTATTAGTTATAGTTTCTTTACTGATATGTCGCAGGAACGTTACATTACATTGCAGCGGTGTAAAATTTTTTTACACCGCTGTAAAATTTTTATACATCCGGGAGGTTTGTTTAAAACGCTTAAATGTTTTATGTACAACGCATTTGATATTAAGGCATGATCTTTGATTTATGAAAGGCAATTGTATAACTAAAAACGATGAATTAATATGAACAAATGGCTGGACGTAAGGTCTTTTTTCAGATTTCTGAATAAGAACAGGTTTTATACCTTTATCAATGTGTTTGGATTGTCGGTATCGCTGATGTTTGTGATACTGATAGCGGTGTATACGGTGCAGGAACTCTCGGTCGACGCTTTCCATGAAAATGCCGGGCGGATATATATACTTTGCAGCGAAAACAGTCCCGGCGGCGCTTACAGGCTGGGCGCCCGCCTGCAGGAGCGGTATCCCGAAATAGAGAGCGTCTGCGCGACCATAAGCTCTCAAAAAGATAATCCGGTGACGATTGGCGACCGCAAAATCAAGGCCGACCTGATGTATACGGAGCATACGTTTTTCGACGTCTTTTCCTTTGAATTAGTTGCCGGAAACCGGCAGCAGGCGCTTACCGCACGTAACGATGCCGTCATATCGGAATCGTTTGCCGGCCGGGCATTTCCCGGCGTCGATCCGGTGGGACAGACCATCCTGCTCTACGACTCGCTTTATGTAACGGTCGGAGGCGTGATGAGGGACGTCCGGAAGTCAGCCGTCCCTTACGCCGACATCCTGCTCAGGATCGAAAATGTGGATTATTTCAACTCAGGACTTACTTCCGATACATACAGCAATTACGGCATAACGGCCCTCTTCATGCTCGAACGGGAAGGCGCCGACCTCAGCGCCCGGGAAGCCGATATGCTGGAATGGTTCAAGGAATTTGTGTGGGTTTACAGGGAAGGGCATTTCAAGCAGTTGACGCTTACTCCATTGCAGGAGATATACTTCTCGGAGCAATATCCGATGTTCAAGGGCACCTACAATGGTTCTCTGGTAAATCTGGGCGACCGCCTTTTAGTCAACATACTGATGTGGGCGGGGATACTGATTCTGCTGTTCGCCGTGATCAACTACGTCAACCTGACAATGGCGCAGGCGGGCTTCCGGGCAAAGGAAATGGCGACGCGACGCCTGCTTGGCTCCGACCGCGCGGAACTGTTCGTGCGCCTGATGGTGGAATCCACCCTGCTGTGTCTCCTCTCGTTTGCCGCCGGACTGACACTGGCTTTCCTCTTTGCGCCCTACGCCGGCGACGTGCTGGAACGGACGCTGGTCATCTCAGGCGTCGTCACGCCGCTCAGCGTGGCTGTCACAGCCGGCGTCGTCCTGCTGCTGGGCGCCGTTTCAGGCCTACTGCCGGCCATCGTCATGTCGAACGCCAAGCCGGTCGACATTATGAAAGGCAGCCTTCAGCGGAAAACGAAAATGGTATTCAGCAAAGGTTTTATTATCTTTCAGAATGCAGTCACTATCGTAATGATTGCTACCTCTCTCACGATGATCGCCCAGGTGGAATACATGACGAAAGCGCCGCTTGGGTATCGCACGGAGAACCTTATCGACATCTCAATGATAAACGACGCCACGGATGACAAGACGAAACTCCTGCTTGCCGCCGAAATCGGGCGGCTGCCGGCGGTGCGGCGGACAGGCTTCAGCGCCGGAACGCCTTTCAACCGTGGCAATAATCACACGATGCGGCAGGGCGACAAAAACATCAGTTTTCAGACGTTCATCTGCGACGGCGACTTTTTCGACATGATCGGCTGGGAGAAGCTGCGCGAAAACACGGTCTCCGGCGAGGCGTACTACCTGAACGAACGTGCCCTGAAGGAACTTGAAATCGAACAGGATGCGACGACGTTTCTCTACTACGGGAAAGATACGCCCGTGGCCGGCATACTGCGCGATTTCCAGCTGTACAACATCACAGGCGCGCCCAGTCCGGTACTGGTGCGCGTCAAGCAGCCGGACGAAATGAAAGCCTGGGAACGCTGGAACCTCCTGATCGAGGTCGAAGGCAATCCCGGCAAAGCCTACCATGACGTGAAAGAAGTCTACGAACGAATCTGCCGGAGCGAGTTTGACGGGAAATTCATCGACCGGCAGGTGGCGGCCTCTTTCGATGCGGAGCGGCGGACGTCGCGACTGATGACGCTCTTTACCGCGATCGCCATTCTGATCTCCCTGCTTGGCCTGCTGGCCATGTCGACCTATTTCATCCGCCTGCGGGCGAAGGAGGTGGCTATCCGCAAAGTGATGGGGTCTACCAGCCTGGAAGCGCTCGTCCGGCTGGTGATGACGTTCCTGGGATACGTCCTGACGGCTTTCGTGATTGCGGCGCCCGTGACGTGGTACCTGACGCGGCTCTGGCTGTCGGACTATCCGTACCGTATACCGTCCGGCGTCAGTCCCTGGCTGTTCGTCGCCGCCGGCGTGTTCTGCCTCTCCGTATCGTCCGTGACCGTCTTTTTCCAAAGCTACGCCGCCGCTACCGCCAACCCGGCTAAAAACCTCAAAAACGAATAGGATATTTTTATTTTCTAAATGTTGCGGTTGATACCGCCGACTTTAAGTAGCTTAAACTTCAGTCGGCTTTAGCCGAAGTTCAACGAGGCTGTTTCGCAAGTCACTTAGCACGCAGATAACGCAGATTTTATAGATTAACGCAGATTTCCGATTAGCTGATAATATGCATTTCGTCTGATTAA
>JAIRXI010000142.1 GCA_031268395.1 Tannerella sp.
GCTTGAAGTTCGGCTTGTCGTAGCCCAGAATCTCGCGGTCGCCGTCGTCGATGGCGCCGTCGCCGTCCAGATCCTTGTATTTGGGTGCGCCGGGCTTGGCGCCGGTCCTCTGGATATAGGCCTCATCCTCTTCCTGCACAATGCCGTCCTGTACCCAGCCGTAGATGGCGCCCAGCGACTTGCCGATAAAGCGGCTGCTGGCGATGTCGTCGTCTTCCCGGCCGTCGCCGTCGATGTCGTCGCCGTAGAGGTGAATCAGTTTATTGCGATTCAGCCAGAAGGTGAAGCCCGTCGTCCAGTTCAGGTCGCGGTTTTCGATGTTGACCGAGCGGAGCGTCAGTTCGACGCCCGTGTTGCCGATTTCGCCCATGGAGGTTTTCATCTCCTTGAAACCGGTCATCACCGGAATGGTGCGATTGAAAATCTGGTTGGTCGTGCGTGAGAAATAAAGATCCAGGTCAAGGAAGAGGCGGTTGTTGAGCCAGGCCGATTCAAAGCCGGTGTTCCACTGCGAGGTGGATTCCCAGCCCAGTGCGGCATTGCCCAAAGCGCCCTGTGTGATGCCGTACAGGATGTTGCTGCCGGCGAACTCGTAGCGCACACCGCCCGTAGAGCCGTTGTTGACGGTCGACAGCGTGCCGTAGGGATCCAGTCCCTGGTTGCCGTTCATGCCGAACGATACCTTCAGCTTCAAATTGTTCAGCGCCTCCACCGGTTTCATAAACGCTTCTTCCGAAAGCGTCCATGCGGCGGCGACGGCGGCAAATTCGCCCCACTTGTTCTCGATGCCGAAGACCGAAGCGCCGTCGCGACGGTACGAAGCATTCAGCAGATAGCGGTTGTCGAACATGTACGAAACTCTTGCGAAATAACCGATGTTTCTCCTTACGAAACCTCCGATCTGGTTACTGTTTATGTCCTTGTTGTTGACATAGAGGTCTACCTTCTGAACCTTTGCCTTGTGCAGCCCCCACAACCCCAGCGCGGTATTCCCGTTTTCGGAAAAGTCGCTTCCCGTGATGTACTCAATGTCGTATTTCTGATGATCGCGCGTGGCTACCGCCGTTGCCTCGACATAATGTTTCCCGAACGTATTCCGGTAGGTCAGGATATTATCAATCAGCCAGCTGCCCGTCGAATTGTTGTTGATATTGCCATTGGCGCTGCTCAGGAAACTCTGGAGGGTAGACGGCGCATAGCGCAGCGGATCATTGTAGGCGCCTTCCTTTACGTAATGCGATTCGTAGTAGAAGTCGCCCGACTGGTTTTTGCTCAGGTTGCCGGCGTAGTTGAACCGGTAACTCAGCCCCTCGATCCAGGGCGCCTTGACCACAGCAAACGCATTCATCCGGAAATTGTTCCGCAGGTCGATATTGTCGCGCGAGCCGTTCGTAACGCCCCACAGGGGATGCGGCAGCGACTGTGTCAAAGGATACTTCTCAATCAGTTTATTTTCTTCGTCGCGGTAAAACACGCCGGTAGGAGACATTTCGATCGCCATGTTGAAAGCGGCGCCTGCCCCGGAGTAGTCCGAACGCGAATAGGAACCGTCGGCGCCGATCTGCAGCCAGTCGGTGATGTCGGCGCTTATTTTTCCCAGTACGGAAACGCGATCATAGTTGTCGCCGACAATCACGCCCTGGTTTCCGGCATAGGAGGTCGACAGGTAATAGCTGGCCTTTTCGCTGCCTCCCGAAACGGCCACCTGGTAATTCTGGATATACCCCGTGCGGCTGACCTCATCCAGCCAGTGGGTAAATTTTCCGGCATCCAGGTTGGCCTTTTCCTGTGCCGGCAGCCAGCTGAGGTCGGTGCTCTGCATCCGGGCATGGACGGATTCGAGCCATTCCGGGCCTTCCATCAGATTGGGCTTGGTCTGCCAGACTTCCATGCTTCCCGTCGCGTTGAACGAAACGACCGGTTTGCCCGTCTTTCCCTTCTTCGTGGTAATGCTGATCACGCCGTTGGCCGACCGCGAGCCGTAGGCAGCGGCGGAGGAAGCGTCTTTCAGGATGTCGTACGAAGCGATGTCGTTCGGGTTGATGTCGTTCAGGCTGCCCAGGAAGATCACGCCGTCGACCACGATCAGCGGGTCGTTCGACCCGGAGATGGACTTCTGTCCGCGCAACTGCATGGACGGCTGTTTGCCGGCCTCGTTTGTTGCGCCGATGTCCAGCCCGGCCACATTGCCCTTGAGCGCTTCGAGCGCATTCAGATTCGGCGCCAGCGCAACGGGCGAGTTCTCCAGGCGGACGGAAGCGACCGACCCGGCAAAATCTTTCCGTTTCGTGGTCCCGTAGCCGATGACGATGACTTCGTCGAGCGCCTGGGCGTCTTCCTGCAGGGTGATTTGCAGCACGGTTTGCGTCCCCGTGGCAATCTCCTGCGTTACATAGCCGATATAGGACACCTGAAGCACGGCGCCGGCCGAAACCGGCAGCGAGAACTTTCCGTCCACATCGGTAACGGCGCCGTTCGCGGTCCCCTTTTCAAGGATATTGGCGCCGATCACACTTTCTCCGGTTTCGTCCAGGACGGTACCGGAGACCTGACGTTTCGCCTGCTGCGCGAAGGCCGGGACGGAACAGACCGTCAGCGTGAGTGCGCAGAGGAGAAGAGTTAAAAATCGTTTGTTGGTGCGGTGTCTTTCCGCACAGCATAGTTTATTTTTGTTACAGATGATCATAGTATGTATTGTTTATTCAATATGATTTTCTTGATAATGTTATTTTATTTGGGGGGGTATCCCGTTTGCGCAGGGCGCCTGGCCCGCGGACCGCAACCGGACGGGGATGGGGGTGCCGGTTGCGGTGGTCAGGGTACGGCCGAGCGGCGTAAAAATAAAAAGCCCCACCGGCGGCGCTGCGGCAACCGGGGGTTGAACCTTTCGGACGGGGGAAAAAGACAGGGATATTTATCTAAAAGGGTTGCATACAGGGAATTGCCCCCCCCCCCGCGTTAACATACGGGTACCTTTTTTAAGGTATGGCGGTCTACATGTTTTCCCGCGACCCCCGGAACTGTTCCGGGCATCTGCTCCAATCGCGCCTCCGTCTTGGGACGGCGGCAGGAAATAATATGTACTAACCTTGTTCATCAGCAGTAAGCAAAAGCAATTTTGATTAAACCGGGGCAAAGATATTGTTTTTTTTGAAACGAGATGCGTTTAGCGCACTTTTTTTTGAAGAAAAAATATCGCAGGCGGGTAGAAAGCGGGCCGAAAAGGCCGTCCGCCGTGTGCCCGTCATGGCAGGACAGCGCGCCGTGCACCGTCATTGCGAGGCACGAAGCAATCGCCGATACACGCAGGGATTGCTTCGTTCCTGCCAATGACGGCCCGCGACAGGTTGAAATGCGCCCCCGCTCGGCGTAGCGTCCCGCTACGTCGTGTTAAAAGCAAGGCTCCCGCCTTGCGCTGCAACCAGGCATCGTGCATCGCGTGAGACACCATCCCTGTGCCCGTTATTGCAGGACAGCG
>JAIRXI010000157.1 GCA_031268395.1 Tannerella sp.
CGGGCTGTTTATTTTTGCCGTGAGCAGCCTCAGCATGGGGATTCCTTCCAACGGCGGACTGGGGCCGTGGCAGGCAGCCGTCGTGTTCGGCCTGACCGCCTTCAGGGTTGATTTAATACAGGCGAAGGCTTTTGCAACGGTCGTATTCGCCTTCCAGTCCATCTGGACGGTACTGTGCGGCCTTTTCGGCATTGCCATGCTCTCAATTAAAAATGGAAAGATAAAGAAACAGTTATAAAAGCAGAAGATATGGAAAACAGTATTTTAGCGCTAACGCCATCCGATGTTTGGCATTACTTTTACGACCTCTCGCAGATTCCCCGTCCGACCGGCCACATGGACGGTATCACAAATTACGTGCTGGCCTTCGGAGAGGCGCAAGGACTGGAAACAAGGCAGGACGAAGCCGGGAATGTCCTGATTCGCAAGCCGGCCGCAACCGGTCTGGAAGACCGGAAAACCGTAATACTTCAGTCGCATCTGGACATGGTGCCGCAAAAAAACGCGGCCGTGACGCATGATTTCCAGAAAGACCCGATCGACGCGTATATCGACGGAGAGTGGGTGACGGCACGAGGAACGACGCTGGGCGCCGACAACGGGATCGGCGTGGCGCTGATGCTGGCCGTTCTGGCCGACAAATCGCTGAAACACGGTCCGCTGGAGGCGCTGTTTACGGTAGATGAAGAAGTCGGCATGGTCGGCGCCTTCGGCCTGAAACCCCACTGGTTGCAGGGTCGCACGCTGCTGAACTGCGACTCGGAGGAGGAAGGCGCACTGTTTGCCGGATGCGCCGGAGGAACGGATTTGAATATCACGTTCCAGTACAAAAAAGGAGCGCCGCTGATTGAAGGCGATGTGCCCGTCAAAGTGACGCTGACCGGCTTGCTGGGCGGCCATTCGGGTGTAGATATCCATCTGGGGCGCGCCAATGCAAACAAACTGATATTCCGTTTCCTGAAAGAAGCCGTACGTGATTACGGTGCACGGCTGGCCTGCGTGAAAGGCGGTTCGGCGCGAAACGCCATTCCGCGCGAGGCCGTGGCCGTCATTACCCTGCCGAATGACAACGTAGAGGCGCTGTGGGAATTTGTGGCGGATTGCCGGGAGTTGTGGCGCGCGGAATATGCCGGTATCGAAACGGAGGAGCTTTTCTTCTCGGCAGAAATTGCGCAACCGCCGCTGTCGCTGATTCCGGAAGAAATACAGGACGACCTGATCAATGCCGTGGAAGGCTGTCAGAACGGCGTAATCGGCATGTTGCACGATTTCCCCGGCACGGTAGAATCGTCGTCGAATCTGGCCATTGTCGAGTCTGCCAAGGGGAAAATAGATCTCCGGATACTGGCGCGCAGCTCTTCCGAGAGCCGGAAGGAGGCCGTCTGTTCTTCGCTCGAAAGCATATTTTCACTGGCCGGCGCCAAAGTCGAATACGGCAATACGTATGGCGGCTGGCAGCCCGACATCCATTCGCCCATCCTGCAGACCATGCGGGACGTTTATCTTCGGCAGTACGGGAAAGATCCTGCCATTAAGGTCATACACGCCGGGCTGGAATGCGGCATCATTCAGGAAGCCTATCCCGACATGGAGATGGTTTCGTTCGGCCCGGATCTGGTATATCCACATTCTCCGAACGAAGCGGTGAAGATCCATTCGGTCGAAAAAGTATGGCATTTTCTGGTTGCCACGCTGGAGGCCATCCGCTGATTCGGGGAGGGGGCAAAATTACCAGTCCGATGCAAAAGGAGACGGCAGCAGGCAGCGCCTGCATTCAAGTCAGGGGTGCGCGGGTCAACAACCTTAAAAATATTGACGTAGACCTTCCGCGCGACAAGTTCGTTGTCATTACCGGCCTGTCGGGCAGCGGGAAGTCGTCGCTGGCCTTCGACACGCTCTATGCCGAGGGGCAGCGGCGCTATGTGGAAAGTCTTTCCGCCTACGCCCGCCAGTTTCTCGGGCGGATGAGCAAACCGGAATGCGACTATATCAAGGGCATTCCGCCCGCCATAGCCATCGAGCAGCGAGTAAACATCCGCAATCCGCGTTCAACCGTCGGAACCTCGACGGAAATCTACGATTACATGCGCCTGCTGTTTGCGCGGACGGGGAAAACCATCTCGCCCGTTTCGGGCGAGGAAGTGAAGAAACACCATGTGAGCGACATTGTGAAAACGGCGTTGAGCTATCCTGCCGGCACCCGTTTCGCTGTTTATGCGCCCGTGACGCTCCCGGAGGGCCGCACGATGCGGGAACAGTTGGATATCCTCCGGAAAGAAGGATATGCGCGACTGGAAATAGACGGCGAAGTAAGCCGCATCAGCGAGGCGCTGGCCCGCCCCGCGCTGCCGGAGACGGGCGTGGAACTGCTGATCGACCGGCTGGAAGTGTCTGCCGACAAACTGTTGAAAAACCGGCTGGCCGATTCCGTCGAAACGGCCTTTTACGAAGGCCGGGACATCTGCCGCCTGCGGGTCTATCTGCCGGGCGAAACGATACGGTACGAATTTTCAAAGAAATTCGAGGCCGACGGGATTGTCTTTGAAGAACCTTCGGACTGGATGTTCAATTTCAACAATCCGGCAGGCGCCTGTCCCGTGTGCGAAGGCTTCGGGAAGACGCTGAGCATTGACGAAAAACTGGTAATCCCGGACAGGAGCCTGTCGGTCTACGAAGGCGCCGTCGCCTGCTGGAAAGGAGAAATACAGGGCGAATGGCAGCACGAGTTCATCCGCCGGTCGGCCAAACACAAATTCCCGATACACCGTGCGTACGACGACTTGACCGAAGCCGAAAAATCCCTTTTGTGGCACGGTTCCAGGGACGTACAGGGCATTGACAATTTTTTCAAGCATGTCGAAAACAATCTTTACAAAATTCAATACCGGATATTGCAGGCCCGCTACCGGGGCCGTACCACCTGCCCGACCTGCCGGGGCAGCCGTCTGAAAGCCGGCGCACTGTATGTGAAAGTCGGAGGCAAGTCGATTGCCGAATGGGTGACCATGCCGGTGGCCGAACTGAAGGCCTTTTTTGACCGGCTGCAACTGAGCGAAACGGATGCCGTCGTGGCCAAACGGTTACTGACCGAAATAGGGAGCCGGCTTCAATTCCTGCTGGACGTCGGGCTGGGCTACCTGACGCTTGACCGGCTGTCATCCACACTCTCCGGCGGCGAAAGCCAGCGGATCAACCTGGCCACTTCACTGGGGAGCAGCCTGGTCGGCTCGCTGTATATCCTCGACGAACCGAGCGTCGGCCTGCATCCGCGCGATACGGATTTGCTGATTAAGGTATTACGCCAGCTCCAGGCGCTGGGCAACACCGTCGTTGTCGTGGAACACGACGAAGAAATCATCCGGACGGCCGATTACATCATCGACATTGGCCCCAAAGCCGGGCGGCTGGGCGGCGAAGTCGTTTATCAGGGGCCTGTGAACAAACTGCCGCCGGACAGCGACAGCTACACGGTGCGCTACCTGACCGGGAAAGAAACGGTAGCCCTTCCGGGCTATACCCGGAAATGGAACCAGTATGTCGAAATCAAAGGTGCACGGCGAAACAACCTGAAAAACATCGACGTGAAGTTTCCGCTGCATGTGATGACGGTCGTGACGGGCGTGAGCGGCTCGGGCAAGAGTTCGCTGGTGCGCGACGTCTTCTACGAAGGCGTCAAGCGGCTGCTGGACGATGCGCAGCCGTCCGTAGAGTGCCGCAAAATCACCGGCGATTACCGGCAACTCCAGGCCATTGAATTTGTCGACCAAAATTCCATCGGCAAGAGTTCGCGTTCCAATCCGGTGACCTATATCGGCGCTTACGACGAAATACGCAAAATGTTTGCCGAGCAGCCGCTGGCCAGGCAAATGGGTTATTCGCCGGCCTCCTTTTCGTTCAACAAGGAAGGCGGACGCTGCGAAGAGTGTAAGGGAGAAGGACGGATCACCGTCGAGATGCAGTTCATGGCCGACATTACACTGGAATGCGAAGCCTGCCACGGGAAACGTTTCCAGTCGGACTTGCTGGAGGTGGAATTTCATGGCGCCAGCGTCTATGATGTGCTGGAAATGACCATCAGCCATGCGATTGAGTTTTTTGAAGAACATACCGGTACACAGTCGAAAAAGATTGTCAGGAAACTGAAGCCGCTGCAGGATGTCGGACTGGGGTACGTCAAGCTGGGACAGACTTCCTCGACGCTTTCCGGAGGTGAAAATCAGCGGGTCAAACTGGCTTTTTACCTGAGCATGGAGAAGTCCGAACCGATGCTGTTCATCTTCGACGAGCCGACAACCGGTCTGCATTTTCACGACATCAAAACGCTGCTGAACGCTTTCCAGGCGCTGATCGCAAAAGGGCATACGATCGTGATCATCGAACACCACCCGGACGTTATCAAATGTGCGGACTACGTCATCGACCTGGGACCGGAAGGCGGAAAAGCGGGTGGCAACCTGGTATGCGCCGGCACGCCACGGGAAATCGCCGCCTGCAGAAAGTCCCTGACGGGACGCTATCTGAAGGGAAAATTCGGGAAATAACCGGATCGACGGGACGTTTATCCCGAAATGTCCATTAGACGCTTCCGCAGTTGAAAGTTGAAAGATAAAACCACAATGCCCCATTCATCGTTCATCGTTCATCGTTTATCGTTCATCGTTAATAGAGGACGGGTTGACGGGCGGATATTCCGTTTGTGGCCGGCAGGCAGTCTTCTCCTCCGGACATATTGGAATAACAGAGTAGAGACGGGGCGCGCCCCGTCTCTACGTCTCCGGACACGACACGAGAAGCGTCTAATCATGTCCGCATACAGCCGGAAAATCCCTGATTTTCCCCCGAAAGATGCCCAATTTCCATAGGAAGATTCCCAATCTTCATATAAAGATTCCCAATCTTTACATGAAGATCCCCAATCTTTATATAAAGATTCCCGATCTTTACATGAAGATCCCCAATCTTTATATAAAGATTCCCGATCTTTATATAAAGATTCCCGATCTTTATATAAAGATTCCCGATCTTCATATAAAGATTGGGAATCTTTCATAGGGAAATTTGCCCCATACAATCTGTTTTTGTCCTTAAAATGAGCGTTTTAAAAAAATAGACGCTTCTCCTGTCGTGTCCGGAAGAAAAGACTTCCGGCAGCAAACGGAATATCTGCCCGTCAACCCGTCCCGGGCCATCGTGCGTTGCGGGCCGTTTTCCGGCATGTTCTCCGGACCTTGACCTGTCTTTGGACAAAAACCCTTACCTTTGATGGCAAAATCAAGAAAAGATGAAACGTCGGATTGCCGTTTTTGGATGGATGCTGTTGCTTTGTGTTCCGTTGATGCAAGGCCAGAAAGTGGGGCTGGTATTGAGCGGTGGCGGCGCGAAGGGAGCGGCGCACTTAGGCGTCATCAAGGCTCTGGAAGAGAATCAGGTGCCTGTTGACTATGTGGCCGGGACGTCCATTGGCGCGATTATCGGCAGTCTGTATGCGATGGGCTACACTCCGGACGAAATGCTGGCGCTGATACTGTCGGACGAATTTGGGAACTGGCAGCGGGGCGACGTCGAAGACGATTATATCTATTATTTCAAGAGGCCGGACGACACGCCCGATTTCATGCGTTTTTCCATTGACCTGTCCGACTCCCTCCACACGGCGAAAACGCAAATCCTGCCGCAAAGCCTGCTTGATCCGATACAGATGAACCAGGCGTTCATGGGATTGTATGCGCAGGCAACGGCCAAATCGGGCTGGAACTTCGATGCCCTGTATGTCCCTTTCCGCTGCATAAGTTCGGATATATACAACAAAAAAGCCATTGTCTGGCGAAACGGCGATCTGGGAGATGCCGTACGTTCATCGATGACGTTTCCGTTTGTTTTCAAACCGATATGGAAGGATGGCGTTCCACTGTTCGACGGCGGGATTTACAATAATTTCCCGGTAGAGGTGATGAAGGAGGAATTTCACCCGGATTTCATTTTCGGTTCGGCGGTCGTGGGGCAGCGTACGCAACCTTCCGAAAATCCCGTGAATCAGTTTGAAAAGATCATCGTGCAGCACACGAACTATACGGTAGAGGAAGAAGACGGGATGAGGGTCTGGTTCGATTTTCCGGATGTTTCGCTGCTGGATTTCCAGCGGGCGCAAGAGTTAATGGAAATCGGATACAGACGGACGCTGGGACTGATGGACTCCATCAGGCAGCGGGTAACGAGGCGCGTCGATCCGGCAGACCTCGCCCGACGCCGGCAAGCCTACAGGGAGAGTTTGCCTCCGCTGAAATTCAGGAACATATACATCACGGGGGTTTCGGAGGCACAGCGAAAATACATCGACATGCAACTTCACGGGAGCATCGACGGCGAGTTTTCGATGGAGACATTTAAACGCGCCTATTTCAAGATGCTGTCCGATTCGAAGATCAGGGAGATCATTCCGAAGGCAGTCTACAACCGGAAAAACAGGATTTTCGACCTGTATCTGGACGTCAGGATGAGCGACGAAATAAAGGTTGCCATCGGCGGGAATATTTCTTCCCATCAGGCCAACCAGCTGTATCTGGGCATTGACTACCGGCAACTCAGCGAGTATGCGACCGAGTTTCATGCCGGTTTCCAGACAGGCAATTCGTACAGCAGCATCTCCCTGAACAGTCGCATCTACATGCCCGTCCGCCTCCCGATGTACCTGCATTTGCAGGGAGTTTACTCGCTGCACAATTATTCGCAGAGCCAGTCCCTGTTCTATGAAGATCTGCTGCCTGCGTTTATCAAGCAGCGGGAAAAGTTTGTCAAGCTGAAAATGGGATTGCCTCTCCTGAAACGCTCCAAAGCCGAAATCGGAGTTGCCTACGGGCGCTTGAGCGACAGCTATTTGCAGGTCCGCCCCCAGTCGTATGCCTCTTCGGAATTTGACAGAAGTCATTACGATTTGTTTCACGCATTTCTACGGCTGGAACAAAATTCGCTGAACATCAAGCAGTATCCCACATCCGGAAGGCAGCAGTTCCTGCTGGCGCAATATTTTTCCGGCAAGGAATCGTATCAGCCGTTCAACCGGCCGTCTGCCGGAAGTCATCCGCACGGGTGGATACAGCTCAGGGGACAGTGGCTGAATTATTTAGCCCTGAGCCATACCGTCCGGCTGGGCTTGACGGGAGAAGCGCTCTTTTCCACCAAAAAACTGATGAGTAACTATACGGCTTCGATGTTGCAGGCGCCGGCATTTACCCCGACCCCTTTCAGCAAAGTGGTATATAATGAGTCGTTTCGATCCAGTCAATACATGGCAGCCGGTATTATGCCCGTCTTCATGCTGAATAAGATTTTCCACTGGCGGGTGGAGCTGTACGGCTTCATGCCCGTCCGGCCGATCAGGAAAGAAGCGTTCTCAACGGATACGCATACGGACTATCCGTATTACGGAAAAGCATTTGAGTCACTGGCCTCGTTCAAGTACATGGCGGAAACATCGCTGGTACTGCAATTGCCGTTCATATCGGTCGGTCTGTTTGCCAATGGATACAGCTACCCGAAAAACCATTTCAATTTCGGCCTGAATATCGGCTACTTGCTGTTTGACCGCGGATTTTTTGAATGATTTTTTTGAGGATATGAATATAACTCGTATCTTTGCATCCTCGAAATCGGAATAAGAGGCCCCGTGGCTCAACTGAATAGAGCATCTGACTACGGATCAGAAGGTTACAGGTTTGAATCCTGTCGGGGTCACAGATATTTAACGGTGAATGAGGTCGATATAAAACATGATCGGCCTCCTATTTTTTTACATTCATAAAGCATTTTGTCCCATGAACACATGGTTTTACGGCTCACCGGCAAAACCCTGTGTATAAACATTCCGCAAAATTACTCTTTTCCCTTTGTGTCACCCAAAATGGTGATGCAAAAATCGTATTCCATTGATATACGGATTGTTTTAAAACAGAGCGTGTAAAAGTGATAAAGTCAGGTGTTCACCGTTCACAAAACCATGCCGCGCAAAGTGTAATCAAATCCCTCTTTCCTTCCGAATCGTCGCATCTTTGGATTTTCGTATCTTTGCATCGAATGAAGTAAAAAGAATTGTCATGCATACAAGCAAATTTTTATTTTCGTCCCGGCGCAGTTTCCTGAAAAACCTGCCATTGCTGGGCCTGTCCGTCCCATTGATGCCGAATTGTACGGCTTCGGGAAAGGAGAAACGGGAATCCGGAACGTCCGGGCGACCGTTCCGGATCAGTTTGAACGTGTCCACCATTTCCGGCTTCCGGCTTCCGGTGGAGGAGCAGATAGAGGCCGTTGCCGCCGCCGGATTTGACGGGATCGAATTGTGGTTGAGTGACGTGTCCCGCCATATCGAAGCCGGCGGTCGGGTGGAAGACCTGGCCCGGCGGATGCGGGACTGCGGCCTGACGCCGGAAAACATGATTGCCTTTGCCCGCTGGATCGGTAACGACCCGCAGCAGAGCGCCGAGGGAATGGAGCAGATGAAACGCGAGATGGAACTCACGGTGCAACTGGGCGGACGTCATATCGCAGCTACGGGCGCCGGACTGGATGTGTTCCTGCCGGAAAACATCGCGCTGTATGGGCGGCAGTTCGCGGAACTGAACCGGATCGGCCGGACGATCGGTGTAACGCCGCTGTTGGAACTCTGGGGACACGGGATACTAAACCGGCTCTGGAAAATGCTGGCCATCGCCACCGAAAGCGGCTGCCCGGAGGCCTGCTTCCTGCTCGATTTCTATCACCTGTACGCTGGAGGCAATCCGTTCGGCGGTCTGGCGCTGCTGAACGGACTTCGCCTGCCGGTGTTCCACATCAACGACTATCCGGGCGACATCCCGGCCGGGACGTTGAAGGATTCGGATCGCGTCTATCCCGGCGATGGCGCATGTCCCTTCGGCGAAGTCATCCCCTTGCTGTATCATGCCGGTTTTCGCGGTGCGCTTTCGCTGGAACTGTTCAACGAATCATACTGGCGCGACAGTTCTCCCGCCCGGATCCTTGAAACCGGTTACCGCAAGACCGCGGAAGTCGTCGACCGTGCGCTGGAAGGGATTTGACGGGCGGCAATCCGATGCTTTTCGCGGGGTAAAATTATGCGTTTCACGATGAACGGGTTCGTCGTGTCTTATCCTGAAATCCTGACTTAATACGCTTATCACACAAACATTTTGGACAATTCATATCATCATTTTTTTGCAAAGACACAAAGATATATTTAATTAGCAATACCCGTATATTTATGTCCTTTGAGTAACTCATTGCCTTTCCGTTCGGCTATACGGACCTCATCCAAAGCCGTATTGAGTGACTCTATAAGATGAAATTTGTCGAAAACCGGACAGGCGGCAGGCTGATTTTCTATAACTGCCGAGATAAAAGCAGGAGACATACCCCTGCTATCTCTATATTTTCCCTGCTCCCGCCTTTCTTTTCCAGCGATTCAACAAAGTTCAGGTGCAAATGCAATTCTTTGGATATGCTGACCGCTGAGTCCGCATTCTCTACTCTTTCCTCATACCATAAGGCGAGCCTCTCTCCTTATAAGGAGGCTTGCAAACATCCTTTACCGGGGACTACGACAATCTGAAATACGCCGTGTTTTCCCGCATCCACAGGATGCATCTCTGTGCACTTCTGTTTTTTATATAAAGACGGAGAACACAAAGAAAATCCGCCTTTCACGCGTTTCCGGTTCGAAAGGAGGTTTCCGCCTTCATGCAACCGTCCGTTCTCTCTAGGCCCCTCCGTGTGCTCCGTGCGTGTATAAAAGAAAACAGACAGGATATTTTGCGTGACTGAATGGAAAGGGGATCCATGATACGGTTACATGTTATTTATTTTGCATCCCTATACATTGAATCTGAAGTGCATGATGTCACCGTCCTGCACGACATAGTCTTTCCCTTCAACGCTCATTTTGCCGGCTTCCCGGACGGCGGCTTCCGAACCGTACCGGATATAGTCTCCATACCGGATCACTTCGGCGCGGATAAATCCCTTCTCGAAGTCCGAATGAATCACTCCGGCACACCGGGGAGCCTTGCTGCCTCGGGCGAACGTCCAGGCACGCACTTCCTGCGGGCCAGCGGTGAGGAACGTTTCCAGGTTCAGCAGGCGGCAGGCCGACTTGACAAGCCTGTTCACGCCCGATTCGCCCAGCCCGATTTCGTGCAGGAAGGATTCCCGTTCTTCAAAAGTCTCCAGTTCGGCGATCTCGCTTTCCGTCCGGGCAGAAATGACCAGCATGCCGGCCTGTTCCGCCTGGATGGATTCCCGCACCTGTTCCACATAGGCATTCCCACAGATAGCGCCGGCGTCGTCCACGTTGCAGACATACAGTACAGGCTTGTTCGTCAGCAGGAACAGTTCGCGGGCGATCTTTTGCTCGTCCCGGGTGTCGAACGCGACCGTCCGCGCATTCAGTCCCTGTTCCAGTGCGGTTTTGTATCTGGACAGCACTTCGCAGGCCAGCCCGGCCTGCCGGTCGCCGCCGGCCTGCGCCTGCTTCCGTACCTTGTCAAGACGGGCCTCGACGGTTTCAAGGTCTTTAATTTGCAGTTCCGTGTCGATGATTTCCCTGTCGCGCACGGGGTGAACGCCGCCGTCCACATGTACGATGTTGTCGTCGTCGAAACAGCGCAGCACGTGAATGATCGCGTCCGTTTCGCGGATATGTGCCAGGAACCTGTTCCCCAGTCCTTCACCCTTGCTTGCGCCCTTTACCAGTCCGGCAATGTCGACAATTTCGACGGTGGTCGGGACGACCTTCTGCGGATGTACCAGTTCGGCCAGTCTGTTCAGCCGTTCGTCGGGCACGGTGATGACGCCGACATTGGGTTCGATCGTGCAGAAGGGGAAATTGGCCGACTGTGCCTTTGCATTCGACAGGCAGTTGAATAAAGTAGATTTTCCCACATTCGGAAGACCTACGATGCCACATTGTAAAGCCATGCTATTCTGATTTTTTTATTTTCAAACTTATTATTGACGGTGCAAAGGTACGGTTTTCCGCCGTAAATTACTCCCGCAAGTAATAACGGAAGCATTTCAACCTGCTTCATGCCGCGTCCCGCGACACGTCCGGCATTTGGAAGGATGGCCGAATGGTCTGAAACTCCCGGAGCCGGAAGGCCGGCCTCCCCCCATGTCCGCAGAAAACCGGTTTACTCATCAGAAATTGATCATAGCCTTCATCACGCCGTCCCGGTAGCCGGCCACCAGGTCGAAGGCCTTTTGCGCGTCCGGCAGTCCGAAGCGGTGGGTAATCCAGTGGTCGACCGTGACGGAGCCGTCGGCAATCATCCGGACGGCATCCCGGTCGCACCCGTTTTGCCGGCGGACGTTTCGGATGCAAATCTCCTTTCGGCGCAGATCGTCTACCGGAAACGAGAACCGCGAAAATGCCGGAATCCCGACAATCAGGAGCGTGCCGCCCGGTTTGAGCAGCCGGATGGCCTGGTCGAGCGCCTCCTGCTGTCCGCAGCACTCGAATACCAAGTCAAGCAGCAGCGGTTCGGCGACGGCGATTCCGGCGGCGGCGTCTTCGTGTACAACGCTGTACGTGGCCGTCGCTCCACTCCGGCGGGCAATAGCCAGGCGTTCGTCAATCCTGTCGGTCACATGAACGCTCGCCGCGCCAGCCAGCCGGATGGCCGCCAGTACGCTTAGCCCGACAGGCCCGGAGCCCAGCACGGCGACGCGCTTGTTTTGTACGGCACCGGCCAGCCGCGCTGCATAGAGCCCGATGGCCAGCGGTTCGGCAACGGTCGCCTGCTCAAAACGCATGGCGTCGGGGATGGGGATACAACTTTCCTGCGGCATGACGATATATTCCGACAGACAGCCGTCGGCCTGTCCGGGACAGCCGAGGAAACGGAGTTTGCGGCAGGTATGCGGCCGGCCGGCCAGACACTGGTCGCACGCGCCGCACGGCATCGCCGGTTCGATGGCGATACGGTCGCCAACCCGCAGCGAAGGAACGCCGACGCCGGTTTTTTCCACATACCCGGCGCCCTCGTGACCGACCGGAAACGGATATTGAACCACCTGTGAACCGATTTTACCCGTCACGTAATAATGTACATCCGAACCGCAGATGCCTACTGCCTGCATCCGGATCAGGACATCCGTATCTTCCCGGATATCCGGCCGGGGGACGTCGAACAGTTCCATCCGGCGCAAACCCGTCAATTGCATTGATTTCATATATGATCTCTGTTTAAAACCGGCGATAAAAGTAGTGGTTTTTTGCGACATGACTTCAAGGAATATTTAATGGGCGCATTCCAAAGGGTCGCCAGGTCGTCATTGCAAGCACGCAGATGACGCAGATTTGGAAGATTTGTGCAGATACGGGAGCGGATAAACGTCAGGAACGGACGTATCCGAACGGAAAAAATCTGCGGTCATCCCTCCGATCCGAGTCATCTGCGTGCGTTGGAGACAGCGCCACAAAAAAACCGTCCGAAAACACCGGATGGATTTTCGGACGGTTTCCCGTTTGGCGAAGGGGACGGACTATTTCAGTACCACCTTTTGTCCCCAGCCCGAGCGGCCTCTTACGATCACCACGCCATGCGGCAGATGCCCGATGCGGAAGGTTTCCGTGCCGGAGGCCTTGCGCGCGCTGTAGAGCCGTGTGCCGGCCGGGGAATAAATGTCTACCTGTTCGGCCGACGGCGAGGCAACCGTCAGGACGCCGCCGAAGCACGTTACCTGCAACGACGGTCCGACGATTTCATTGCCGTCGCTGTCGCCGGCCGTCACCGTCACCGTACACGCATCCGTGCGATCGCCCGACACCGTCCGTACCGTCACCGTCGCCGTGCCTTCGGCGACGGCTGTCACAAGACCCGTTGCCGAGACGGTTGCCACCTGCGGGTCGGACGACGTCCATTCGACCGCCGGATCCGTCGCGTCGGCGGGAGTAACGGTGGCCGTGAGCTGAACTGTTTCATCCTTTTTCAACGAAACCACATGCAAGTCCAGCGAAACGGCATCCGGAACCGTCTCCGGCGGAACACCGGCGGCCTGCGTGACGTCGACGGTTTTGGTGACGCCTCCGCCGGTAACGGTAATGGTTACCGTCCGCTGGCTTGTCGACGTGTTGGCCGCCGCCGTCACGGTGACGGTTCCGTTATTCGCACCCGAAGCGGGCGAAACCGTTGCCCACGGCTCCGAACTCACAACCGTCCAGTTCGCATCGGAAGAAACGGAAAACGACTTGCTTTCGCTGGCGGCCGCGAAGGAAAGGCTTGCCGGGCTGACGGTCAGTGAAGCGGCCGGCGCGGAAACACCTGCCTGCGTGACGTCGACGGTTCGGGTGATGCCTCCGCCGGTAACGGTAATGGTCGCCGTCCGCTGACTTGTCGACGTGTTGGCCGCCGCCGTCACGGTGACGGTTCCGTTATTCGTGCCCGAAGCCGGCGAAACTGTCGCCCACGGCTCCGAACTCACAACCGTCCAGCTCGCGCCGGAAGAAACGGAAAACGACTTGCTCTCGCCGGCGACCGTAAAGGACAGGCTTGCCGGGTTGACGGCTAATGAGGGGTCGCCCGGGTCTTCCATTTCAGGCATATTCTTTAAAACCGGGAATCCGCCGCCGGCGGGGATTGCCCAGACATCCGCAAAATCCCAATCCAAAGTGGACGTTAACCATGACGGGTCTTGGAAATTAGCGACTCCTCCATCGGCTCCGTCCTTGCTGTTGGCGTTCAGACCGGGCCTTACCAGGCCGTTTATCTTCATGGAAACCAGGGCGTGGCAATTTGTAACTGTACCACCACTACCCACAATTCTTCCTGCATTCTGGCTGCCACCGGAACTTGTAATGGTTGCATTGGCAGCGATACAGTTGCGGATGGCACCTCCACTTCCGCAAATACCGCCTGCAACATCCGCAGAAATATCTCCCGTATTATAGCAATTGCGGATGGGAACATAAGAAGAAGCGCTTCCGCAAATACCGCCTGCATAAGAAAGATAAGAAGCAGAAGCAGCAGCAGCAGAAATACTCCCAGTATTATAGCAATTGCTGATGGTAACAGAAGAAGAAAGAGTAATTCCGCAAATACCGCCGGCAGAGGGAATAGAAGAACCCGTAGCAGAAATACTCCCCATATTATAACAATTGCTGATGGTAACAGAAGAAGAAGAAGCACTCCCGCAAATACCGCCTGCATAGGAAGTAGAAGAAATATTCCCCGTATTATAGCAATCACTGATGGTAATTTTACTGTCACTTTCTCTTACCCTTCCGCAAATACCGCCTGCAGAGGAAGTAGAAGAAATATCCCCCGTATTATAACAATTGCTGATGGTAAAAGGAGAAGGAGAAGAAGCACTTCCACAAATACCGCCTGCAGAAGAAGCATCAGAAATATTCCCCATATTATAGCAATTGCTGATGATATTAGAAGAAGAAATAGTAATACTTCCGCAAATACCGCCTGCATAAGAAGAAGAAGTAGTAGTAGTTTTAGTAAAAGAAATACTCCCCTTATTATAGCAATTGCTGATGGCATATCCCCTTCCGCAAATACCGCCTGCATAAGAAGTAGAAGAAGAAGTGGAAGTAATACTCCCTGTATTATAGCAATTGCTGATGCTACCTCCACTCCCGCAAATACCGCCTACAGAAGCAGCAGAAGAAATCTCTCCCGTATTATAGCAATTGCTGATGGTAGCAGAAGAATAAGAATGCTCAGAAGAAGCTATTCCGCAAATACCGCCCGCATAGGAATCTGTAGAAGAAGAAATCTCCCCCGTATTATGGCAATTGCTGATGGTAACATCATAAGCACTCCCGCAAATACCGCCTGCA
>JAIRXI010000195.1 GCA_031268395.1 Tannerella sp.
ATTTAGCAACAAATCATTTCCGGATTTATGAACGATGAACGAATATTAACGATGAACGGATTCATAGTTCATAGTTCATCGTTCATCGTTTACAAACAGGCTACGTTTCTACCGGCTGAATTGTTAAAATTTGCCTTCTCAAGTGTTAAATCTCATTTTCTCACTGTCCTTTCTTTTTCACGAGCTGTCTTATTAGTATGGAACAACAAATATCACACATAGACGAACTGATTCTCTCTTGCCTGTCCTGCAATGCGGAGCCGGACGGAACGGCGGAACTGAAGGAGTGGCTTGACGCCTCTCCCGAAAACCGGGCGTATCTCCGGGAGATGCGTGAAATATGGCTGGCAAGCGGTACCCTCGGCCATGCCGGGCGTTTTGATAAAAACCGCGCCGGCGAACGCTTTTTCGCCCGCACGGGCAACCTCACGAATATCCGCAGAAGCACGAATATCCGCAGAAAGACGGGAAAACAGGCTGTCATTCGCTACTTGAGTTATACCGCAGCGGCCGTCGCATTGCTGCTGATAGTATCATACGTCTCGTTCCGTCAGGGTGGCGAACAGGTGAAAAACCGCTTTGCCGACATCGTCATTGAGGCGCCAATGGGTGCAAAAACGAAAATGTTCCTCCCCGACGGTACGCTCGTCTGGTTGAATGCAAACTCCAAAATCACCTATTCACAAGGCTTCGGCGTCAGCGACCGGAATATCGGCCTGACGGGAGAAGGCTATTTCGAAGTAACCGGAAACGCCAGCCTCCCTTTTCGGGTGAAAACGGATGAATTGCAGGTCAGCGTGTTGGGTACCAAGTTCAATTTCAGCAACTACCCCGACAACGAAGAAGCCATCGTGAGCCTGATAGAAGGAAAAGTGCTGGTAAAAAACCTGATGAATGTGGACGAAGAAAAGCACATGGAGCCAGGAAAAAAAGCATTCCTGAACAAGAAAACGGGACAAATGCACATTTTAAGCTACCGGACGCACCTCTCGTCCGAATGGACAAACGGATACCTCTGTTTCGACAACGAACTGCTGCCCGATATTGTCAAAACACTGGAACGCAGCTACAACGTAAAAATAAGCATTGCCGACAAGTCGCTGGAGTCCGCCCGCTTCTACAGCGATTTCTCGCGACAGGAACAAAGCATCGAAGACGTCCTCCGGCTGCTCAAATCCACCAATAAACTGACTTACACAATAGAAGGGAAAAATATCATATTACGAGAGAGATGATAACCCGGAGTATTAACCTTTAAATCATAAAACAATGGACACAAGTTAACAGACAACCGATTTTGACCGTCTGAGAAAAAAAGAACCGGGAGGAAAAATTGACACCTATCTCCCGATTCCGTACTTTCATCCGGTCATCTTGCCGACAAATTTCCGAAAGTGACGGCAAAAATAGCAAATAATCTCTTTCGGACAAATTTATTATTAATATAATTAACAATCATTTTTATACATCATAATTATGAAACATAGAATGAAAATTATTTTTATGACCGGGATGCTGTTTTGCTTTTACTTTATGGCATTTGCGCAAAGCATCACCCTGAGTTTGAACAACGTAACAGTGAGAAACGCTTTAGAGACGTTGAAGAAAGAGTATAAATACATGTTCGTTTACGAATCGAACGACGTGAATACACGGAAAGTTATTTCCGTCAGTGCACAGAATCAGCCTCTGGATGCGGTGTTAAACCAAATCCTCACGGGACAGGACGTGGCGTACGAAGTCAATGAGAAGAACATCGTCATCCGCAAATCCACACCCGTACGGACGCAGGCGGTAGGCCAGCAAGGCCGGCGGATCACCGGGACGGTAGCCGACCGGGCCGGAGAACCTATTATCGGCGCGAATATTGTGGAAAAAGGCGTGCCGGCGAACGGCTCCATCACCGATACGGACGGGAAATTTTCGGTGAACGTGGCTCCCGGAGCCACGCTGGCTGTTTCCTATATCGGCTATGTGACGCAGGAAGTGGCTGTGGGCAACCAAACCAGCCTGAATATTACGCTGGCTGAAGACTTGCAGGCTCTGGAAGAAGTTGTCGTCATCGGTTACGGTACGGTAAGGAAAAGCGACCTGACGGGTTCCATAGCTTCCGTTTCCGAAAAGCAGTTCCGCGACCAGCCCGTGAAGAGGGTTGAGGATATCCTCAAGGGGCGCGCTGCCGGTGTGGAAGTAACCACCACGAGCGGCGTACCGGGTGGAAGCGTGAAAGTCCGCATACGCGGTACAACGTCTATCAATAAAAGCAGCGATCCGCTGTATGTCGTTGACGGGATTGTCAGCACAAGCGGACTGGACGGCCTCAACCCTGCCGACATCCAGTCAATGGAGGTATTGAAGGACGCTTCCGCAACGGCGATCTACGGTTCGCGAGGCGCTAACGGGGTTATACTCGTGACGACACGGAGCGGGGAAGCAGGCAAGACGAGGATCACTGCCGATGTTCAAATAGGCGTATCCAACATCCTCAAGAAGTATGATTTGCTGGATACTTATGAATATGCCCAGGCGCTGACCGACATCAGGGGGGGAGGCATGATTTCCGCCGCCGACATGGAGGGCTACAAGAATGGTACGAAGGGAATCGACTGGCAGGACCTGATGTTGCAAACCGGCG
>JAIRXI010000202.1 GCA_031268395.1 Tannerella sp.
TTCGTTCCTCGCAATGACGGCCCACGACAGGTTGAAATGCCCCCTTGACGGTTCCTGTAACATACAAACAGATCGTTTATGAGTTGACGGACGGGGGCATTTCAACATGTCGTTCTTCATACTTGTGCCCGTTATTGCAGGACAGCGCGCCGTGCACCGTCATGGCGAACGCAGAGAAGCAATCGCCAATACACGCAGGGATTGCTTCCTTCCTGCCAATGACGAAAGGTTGACGGGCGGATATTCCGTTTGCGGCAGGCAGGCAGTCTTCTCTTCCGGACACGACGGGCGAAGCGTCTAATGGACATGTTGGAATGATTACGAAAAATCCTGACAATCCTTTCATCAGGCGAATCAAGGTTCAGACAGACGCGATGAATCGCGTCTCTACGATCCTGACATCATTGACAGCGCGGGTCGAATCGGAACTAATACCATACCTGACCGCTCCGGAAACTGCTGCTCTGCTGGTATTTCAGGTCTTTCAGGAGCGAAGAATTGACGGCTATCGTGAAGGAATAGGATTTCCGGTAACCGACGGGGATGATGCTGGCCGACATCTGGAAACAGTGCAGGTTGCGCGTGATATTGCACGTCATGTAGGAGATCTTTTTCAGGTCGAAGTCGTAGCTTGCGTTGAAGGTGAGGCGCCAGTTTTTGGTGGGCTGGATGTTCCCGTTGAAGCTCAGGGCCTGTGTGAAGCGGTAGTCGTATTCCAGTTTTTGGGGGTTGAAGGCGCCGTAGGCCATCCCCAGGTTATAGCTGAAGGAGAGGCTCCACGGGACATTCGCGTTGTAGTATCCGTCGTCGTCATATTCGCCCGTCTGCGTTTTCTTTTCCTTTCGCAGGCGCGTGCCTGCTGCCGGTGTCTCCGGTATGGCCGCGTTCATTTCGTCCTCCATCCCGTCCGGCGAATCTTCCGGGCGGACGGCCTCTGTTCCGCTCCCTTCCGGGGCGTCCCGGGTGAACCATTTCTTGAAGGTGTCGTTGTTGAGGGTATAGGAAAAGCTGGAACTGGTTCCCCGCAGCCGCCCGATGCCCTTGCCGGCTTTCCAGCGCGGGATGTTGACCCGGCGGACGGCGCCGGTGGTTTCGTTGTAATCGTAGGTGTAGGTGTCGAAGGATCCGGAGAGGTTCAGCGTATAGCTTCGGCTCAGTTTCAGGCGGATGCCGGCCGACAGGTCGCTCCACTGGAACGAGTCGGCGGCCAGGTTATAGCTCATGCGGAGCGAGAGATTGTCGATCAGGCTGATCTTGGTCAGTCCCGACGAGTCTCTTTTTGAGGCGACCTTGGCTTCGATATTGTTTTCCAGGCCGAACGAGATGTTGCCCTGTTTTCCCTGTCCGGGCACGCCGAACAGCTGGTGCTGGTAGGGCGAGTAGGTGCCCTCGACGGTGCGGCCCTGCGCGTCGACGTAGGAATAGGGCTGATGGTAGCCATATTTCGGGTCGCCGAAATCGGGTGCGGCGCTGAAGCTGACGGAGGGTTCTATCCGGTGGCGGACGGTCCGGATCCACTTCCGGAAGAACGGCCAGAACTCGTACATGCCGTAGAGGGTGGTCGAGGCGGAGATGGATGTGCTGTAGTTGTATACGCGGTAGAAGCCGTAGGAAGTGTCGGTGGGGGCCATCCGGTGGAGGGTGGTGTCATAGGCCTGTTGAATCCGGTTTGTGTACCAGCGTTCCTGATACTGTATGGAGGGCGAAATGTTCAGGTATCCGAACGCCGTGTAGGTGGCGCTGACGGGGACGGTGTGCTGCATGGCATTTTTCCAGTCTTTCACGAGGTCTTTCTGAAAGAACTCGTTTTCTTTGGCGGTAAGGCTGTTGCGCAGGTAGCCGGAATAGCTCATGGAAATCTTTTCGTACCACCGTTCCTGTCCGACGGCGTTTTTCCGTTTCAGGGGGAAGATGCGGCTCATGGTGAGGGTCACGTCCGGGAGGGTCATGGAGAGGGAGGAGTCCTGGGAGCGCTGGTTGATGTTCATCGTGGCCGAGACGGTGAGCGGATTGTCGGGGAACCGCTGGCTGATGCTCACGCTCGAGCCTTTGTTGTTCTGGGTGGCGTCGAGCGAGGTCTGCTGCTGGATGTTGTTGTGGTCGTACTGGCTGGTGGAGAAGTTCACGTTGGCCGAGAAGGTGCGGTAGGGGTTGGCCTTGGCGTCCTGCGTATGCGTCCAGTTGATCTTGAAGGCTTTCGAGAGCGAATAGTCGTCCATTCCCTTGTCTCCCCATTTGGTGACCTGGTACGAGCCGTTGAAATTCCCGGAATATTTGTAGCGTTTCCGGTAGGAGGAACGTGCGGCAAGCCCCCAGGAGCCTTTCGTGTAGATCTCGCCCGTCACCGACAGGTCTACGTAGTCGCTCAGGGCGAAGTAGTATCCGCCGTCGCGCAGGAAGAAGCCCTGCTGCATCTCGTCGCCGTAGGAGGGCATGATGATGCCGGAGGAATAGGTGCTTGTGAAGGGGAAGAAGGCAAACGGCAGTCCCAGCAGATAGAGCGGTACGTCTTCGATCACCAGGTAGACCGGCCCGGTGACGATGTTTTTTCCCGGACGTGCCTTGGCCCTGTTCATCTGGATGAAGAAATGCGGGTGTTCGTGTTCGTCGCACGTGGTATATTTTCCGTCGAGCATGTTCATGGCATTGTCCGGCATTTTCTTTGTCTGGCTGGCGATCAGGTATCCTTCGCCCTGCCGGGTCAGCACGTCACGGGCATAGGCTTTCCGCGTTTTGAAACTGTAGTCCATTGTTTTGGCTTCGGTCTGCTGCTGCTGTTCGCCGTCTACAAAAAGCGGGTAGCCGAACTCCATGCCGGTGGAGTCTGTGCCGAACGTGGCGTGTACGATGCTGCTGTCTACGCTCATTGTGATGATTTCGGACTGTAACTGGATTTGCTGATACTTCACGTCGCCCTGTCCATACAGATAGACCCTGTTGCCCGCGGTCATCACGATGGAGTCCATGGCCTGGTAGATGACCGGCGCTGCCAGCATTCCCTCCCTGCGGGCGGTGTCCGGAGCTGCCGGACGCCGGGCCAGCGTGTCCGGCGCTTCATGCAGCAGGCTGTCCGGCCATTCGCCGGCTACCGGAAGGCTCGCCGTGTCGGCAGACAGGATATGTTCCTGCGCCTGTATGCTGCCTGCTGCCGCCAAGGCAAACAGGCAGATCGCCCACAGTCTCCTTTGCTTCAAAAACATGCTTTCTTTCCGTATCTTATTGATCCGCAAAAGTAGAACAATTTAATGAGCCGCATGGCCTTTATTCTCCTAAAAAGAGTTTATGCCAGCCGTCGAAGCGGATCACACATTCTTCGCCATACCGTGCAAGTCCCTTTCTGATACGTGCTGCCGGTTTTTCCCCGCCGTCGCCGGTTTTGCTGAAGAACTTGTCGGCAAAGCAGACAAGCTGTTCCTCCAGCGACTGCGGCTGCATGTCGCGGTGGGGGAGGGGCAGGTTTTGACGCTCAATCATTTCCAGCGAAAGGCCGGTGCCGGTGTGGCGTTCGCATACCAGCGCATGACGCGGATAGCCGGCCATCCGCACCAGCTCGGCGCCCAGATACCCGTGACAGATATAGTCGGCCTTGCCGTAACACCCGATTTCCGGCGCGCGGCACAGAAACATCCCTATGTCGTGCAGCATGGCTGCTTCTTCGATAAATGCCGTGTCCAGCGGCATCTCCGGATGCGCCCGCGCAATGGACAGCGCCTTGCCGGCGACGCTTCTGCTGTGTTCCGTCAAAATCCGGAAACTTTCCGATTCGACCGGATAGTATTTGCATATCAGTTCCAGCGGGTTCATATCCTGTTTTCTTTTCATGCAGACGTATGAACCGCCGCCTCCTTACTGTGCCCGGAGAGCGCCTGTTCTTCCGCGATCATGAAATGCAGCCTGTTTTGCAGATTCACTTCCGCCATTCCGCCGTCGATGTCGAGAAAGAGCAGGTTCATTCCGGGATAGAACTTTTTCAGGCGCTTCTCGATGCCTTTGGCGACGACATGGTTTGCGATGCATCCGAATGGCTGAATACAAACGACTTTGTTGATGCCGTTGTGGGCATGGCAGGCCACTTCCGCCGCAATGCTCCACCCCTCGCCGAACTGGTTCGACAGGTCTAAAATCTCGGAAGCATACTGCGCCTTCTCGAAAATGGATTCGGCAGGCCGGCCGTATCTGAAATGCTGCATGATACGCTTTACATGGTTGATTCGCATGGTCATGTATTTCAGAAATACGGGATTCAGTATGCGGACAGACAAGCGTCCGCGCTGTATGCCGTTGTCGGTATTTACCCGTGAATTGACGAAATACTGCATCAGAAAATCCAGGATCGGAGGCGTTATTACTTCCATGCCCTGTCCGCGCAGCCATTCGGTGATGTGCGCCTGCCCGTAGCTGTTGTATTTCACATAAATTTCGCCTACCAGACCGATCCTGCCGAATGTCCGGTTTTCAACTTCAACCGCATTAAAATCGGCGACTGCCTGTTTTAACAGCCTGAGCAGGGCCTTGTAATCATTGCACGTTACCGCTTCGACACCCAGCTTCACGTACACATCGAACAGGGCCTGCGTTTCGCCTTTTTCCCGTTCTTTCACAACGGTCGAACTGAACATCTGCTGCAGCGCATCGGCATACAGAAGGGTGTAAATAATGATATTGGCAAACTTGAACAGCGGAAAGTCAAATGCTCCCTGTTCGTTTTGATACACTTTTCCGCTGGTGATGGCGATCACCGGGATATGGGCGAAACCTGCGTTTTTCAATCCCGATTTGATTTGTGCCAGATAGTTGGTTGCACGGCATTGACCGCCTGTTTGCGTCATGGCTACAGCGCAGTTGTCCAAATCGTAGTTTCCCGATTGCAGGGCGTTTATAATATCGCCCAAAATCAACGTCGAAGGATAGCAAACTTCGTTGTTTCCGTATTTCAGGCCTGCTTCGGCAGAGGCTTTGCCTGATTTGGGAAGATTGACGACCCGGTATCCGCCGAGTTCGCCGATGGCAGGCACGAAAGGCGACAGGAAATCGGCAAACCAGGGGACAAGAATCGTCTTTTGGCGGTCTTTTCCGGCGTAAGCGGCTGCGTAACCTGCGTATGTGTGATTTTCGGCAGGCAGCGCGCCGTGCAACGATTCCATCAAGGACCTTAATCGTAAGCGAACGGATCCCGGACTTGCAATTTCGTCGATACGCAAAACGGTATGGTTTTTCCCTGCCTGCCGCAAGATTTCGCCCGTTTCGTCCATGAAAAACGAATCGGGGCCGCAACCGAAGGAATTTAGCTGCACAAGCTGCACGTTCCGGGGCAGTCTGGCTACCGCCATTGCCGCCTGCACAACACGGTTGGGATAGGCCCACTGCGAAACGATATTCAGCCGGCCAAATCCGCTGTTTTCCTCCGGCAGAAACACGTCGTCGGTTAACACGCTGGCCCCAAGATCCGACAGTATTTGCCCGATTTTCTGCTGTATCAGGGGATCGGCGTGATAGGGACGTCCGGCAACAATAAAGACGGGTTCATTGCCGGCTGCAAGCTTGTCGAGCATTGCTTTCTGCCTTTCGCACAATTCGGTTTTTATCCTTTTCCGTTCATTCATGGCTTTTCCAAAGGCGCGATCAAAAGTGGCCCTCGAAACTCCCAGCGCCGATAAGTACCTGAAACAGCCTTTTTCCAGGGCCTTCCTGTCGTGAAATGTAATAACCGGCCTGTCGAACGGAACGCCATAGTTTTCGGCCGGCTCGACGGCGCTCCGGATAACGTCGGGATAACCGCTTACGACGGGACAGTTGAAGGAATTGCAGGCGTTTTCCAACTCTTTTTCCTCCTTCACGACAATGGGATAAAAGATACGTCCGACACCCATTTCGAGCAGGGATAAGACGTGCCCCTGCACCAGCTTTGCGGGGAAACACAGATTGTCGGACATCACGCAGCCTGCGCCTTTTCCATACAGGGCAAAAGTCGATTCGGGCGAAAGAACGGCCCGAAAGCCGCACGCCTCGAACAGGGTCTTCCAAAACGGATAGTTTTCGTACATGTTCAGCACGCGGGGAATGCCAACCCTCTCCCTGACGTCCTCTTCGTGGGAAGCCGGGGCGGAGCCAAAAAGCATTTCGTTTTTCATCTCAAAGGCATTAAATCCTTTCTTGGGTGCACGGCTCTTGCTGTAAAACACTTTTTCGCATTTGTTTCCGGAGAAGCAGGTGTTTCCGTTCGGGAATTTGAAACGCAATACCGTACACGCATTGCTGCAACCCTTGCAGGTAAGTTCCTTCGTTTCTATATCGTGCAACTCGTTTAACGGCGATATGCCGCCGGCCGTCCGGCCCTTCGCCATCTTCTTCGCATACAGCGCCGCTCCCAGCGCACCCATCAGTTCGGGATGGTCGGTCGAACGGATGGATTTTCCGGACAGGATTTCCAGCGCCCTGTAGACTGCATCGTTGCGGAAAGTCCCGCCCTGAACGACGATATGTTCGCCGAGGGAATTCAGGTTATTTATTTTCAGTACTTTGAACAGGCAGTTCCTGATCACCGAATAAGCAAGTCCGGCCGCAATATCATCCGGCGAGGCATTTTCGCGCAGGGACTGTTTCACTTTCGAGTTCATAAAGACCGTGCACCGCGTGCCCAAATCGGCAGGAGATTCGGCCATACATGCCGCTTCTGAAAATTGGGACAGCGTCATGTTCATTGAAGCTGCAAAATTCTGCAAAAACGAACCGCACCCCGACGAACAGGCCTCATTGAGTTCAATGCGCGAAATAATGCCATTGCCGATAAAAATGGATTTCATATCCTGCCCGCCAATATCAAGCACAAAGGATACCTCAGGGTCAATGTACTGTGCGCCGGCAAAATGCGCTGCCGTTTCTACAATTCCGCAGTCAAGGTTCAACGCCGATTTGATCAGTTCTTCCCCATAACCGGTCGAGCAGGATCCGAGTATATTGACTTTGACGCCTTTCCGGTTTGCCGGACCGTAGAATTTTTGCAGTCCTTCCGCCACTTTTCTCAGTGGATTTCCCTGGTTGGCAGCGTAAAAGTCAAAAACGACATTATCTTTTTCGTCCAAAACCAGGATTTTGGAGGCTGTCGATCCGCTGTCGATGCCGAGAAAGCAATTAAGCGTTTCGTTTTCCGTCAATTCCCTACTTTTCAACGGCGTGATTTTCCTGCCATGTTTCCATTCCCGATATTCGGCGGCGTTTTCAAAAAGGGCAGGCAATGCCTCTTTCTGCCCGCCGGCTTTCGTCCTGATTCTGTCAATAAACAGGTTTATGTCGATCAGTCTGTCCGAGTTCAGCAGGGCGCAGCCCCAGGCAGGAAAATATTCGCTGTTTTCGGGCACAAGGAATTGTGCGCTTTCAAGTTTGAGCAGTTCCTGAAAGGCCCTGCGAAGGGCGGGCAGGAAAGTAAGAGGTCCGCCGGTGCATACCACCGGCGGACGGATCGTGCAGGCTCTTGCCAGGGTCGTAATGCTCTGCAAAGCAACCGCACGAAGTATCGACAGGGCGATATCCGGTATGTTGACCTTCCGCAAAATCAGGTTTTGCACGTCAGTCTTGGCAAACACTCCGCAACGCGAAGCCACCGGATAGATTTTTTCGCCCTGCAACGCCCGGATTCCCAGTTCTTCGACTGTAATATTCATCAAATCGGCCATCTGGTCGATAAACGAGCCTGTTCCGCCGGCACAACTGCCATTCATCCGAATATCCGGCTGTCTGCCCTCCTCGAAAAACACCATCTTGGCATCTTCGCCGCCCAGGTCGATGAGCGTTTTTGCCTGCGGGTATTGCCTGCCTGTCACTTCCACGGAAGCGACCACTTCCTGAACAAACGGTATTTCGGCGCGTTCTGCAATGCCCATGCCCGCCGAGCCGGTGATATTCAGCGAAAACCGTCCCCCGGGAAATCGCCGCGAAAGCGCTTTCAATTCGTCTGTCAACGCCTGGCCGATGTCCGCATTGTGACGCCTGTAAATTTTATATACAATCTCGTTTGACTCGCTTACAACCACCATCTTAATGGTCGTAGAGCCAATGTCCATTCCTAACTTGAAATTAGTCCCTTCCATACCGATACTCTTTTCATTCACATGTTTTGATCAAGCGTTTTATTCTCAGACAAAAAAATCATTCGGTTTTCAGTATTGCTTCAATCCAGACAGGGATGAGTTTTTTTCGTTCCTGCATCAACTGGTTGAACTGCGGTTTGTCCACGCCTCCCAATGCCATAATAAGAGGCTGTCCGACAAAAGGGAAAATGGTAGCGCCCAGCAAATTCATCATCAAATGCAACAGGCTTGATTCCTTCGTTTGCCCCGTAGCCGTTTTTTCCCGAAATTGCATGACAAATACGGAATTTTCCAGCAATTGCCTGACAGGCAGTTTGGCAAACAGATCTTCAGGACGATTGCGGATTTCACTCAGGATGAACAGCGGAACATCAGGTTCTTTCGTAAACATATTCAAATAATTGGCCACCAGCAGTTCGACCTTATGCTCGAAAGTTGTACACTCGTCGTTCAAAACGTCTTTCAGTCCCTGGGAGAAATCCGTCAGCGTCTCAAACATAATGAGTTCAAACAGTTTTTCTTTGCTGCGGAAATAATAATTCAGCAAAGCGAGATTAATGCCTGCTTCTTCGGCAATATCTCTTGTGCGTGCGGCGACATATCCTTTTTTTTGGAAAACTGCACGGGCTGCATTTTTTATCCTTTCTTCGGTCGAGGCGTCTATCACCTTCTTTACTTGTGTCATATCTTTTCCGTTTGAATGAGTCCGACTGCAAAGATACGGTATCATTTTGATTAAAACGGATTTTTTAATCGGTATTTTTAATCAGTTGACCAATATGCCGGGAAGAGATGCCCGGAACGTTGGATGCCATTTTCACAGGGGCTGTACCATAGAAAAAGCCTGTCGTTCGTAAGAGAGCGACAGGCTTTTTTAATCAATCTCGCTACGGTTTACAGCGGATTTTGATTGGCCTCCGTGATGTTCGGATTATAGTTTATTTCCGTTTCCAGAGGTATTTGGAGTGTAAACTTGCCAGCTTCCAACTGCACTTTCTCAATGTGATTCGGAGAACTGGTGCGGTCTACACCAATGTGCCAGCGCTTGTTGTCATAAAACTCGTGTCCGGCTTCGGCCCACAGTTCGATCCGGCGATGGAGCTGAATTTCCTGAAACAGGGCATCACCCGTTTGCGCCGACCTGACGTATGCCGAATCGCGTTTGGACACCAGCTGATACAGCGTACTCTGCGCGGCGGCATCATTACCCGAACGGGCTTCGGCTTCGGCTTTGGCCAGATACATTTCCGAGGCGCGCATGTAGATTTCGTCTTGGTTGTAGGCCGTATTATCGCGAAT
>JAIRXI010000091.1 GCA_031268395.1 Tannerella sp.
AGCAGGACGGTCAGGCAGGTGGCGATAAAGACAGCGGCAAACAGCCATCCGTTCAGCGTGGTCCGGTAGGCGTAGTTTTCCAGCCAGCTGTTGATAAAGGAAGCGGCCACCGGGAGCGAAAGCACATTCCCGGCAATCGTCAGCAGGAGGTAATTCCGGATAAAGAGCGTCAGGATGTCCCGGATGCCGGCTCCGTTGATTTTGCGGATGGCGATTTCCCTTTTCCGCTGTTCGACGGTCAGGGACACCAGGGAATAAATCCCGAATGCGGCGACCAGGATGCAGATGAGCGAAAGCATCCCGAAGATGCGGAAAAGCGTCTGCTCCGGCCGGTTAAAAGATTCCTGAATGTCCTGCAGATCGAGGATCTGTTTGTCGGGCGCGACTTCGCCGGTTTTGACGGTCTCCAGGACGGCTTTGACGTGCCGGATGGCCCCGTCGCGGTTCTCCGGTCGGGTCCGGATATAGACATACTGATAGGGCACAAAATCCTTGTCCCTGTGCAAGCGGAAAACCAGCGGAACGATCGGATACTGCATGGTGGAATGGAAATAGTCCCGGACCACGCCGCTGACGGTCGATTCCTCTTCCCGTCCCGTCAGTACGGGATGGAGCAGCGGATTTTTTTCGCCGAACGCCTGCCGCTGTGTTTCGTTGATGGCGATCTCGTCCTTTCCGGCGAGCCATCGCCCCTCCTTCAGTCCGATGCCGAAGAACTCCATGAAATTCGGCTCCACGATAAACACGTTGACCTGCATTTTCCCGTCCGGACGGTCCTTGAACGCCAGGAAGGAGGTATAGGACTGGTACCATTCGCCGAGCCGGGTGAGCACGGGCGTGGTGGTAAAGGTCACGCCGTCGATCTGCGGACTGCGCAGCAGCGCTTCGCCCAGTGCGCCGAAATCGATTTTCGTGTACGAACCGACATCAATCTGTGTGATGCCTTCGACGCGGATTCCCTTGTCCCTGTTTTGCGTGAAGGCCACCTGCCTGTACAGCGAAAGGGAAATGAAAAGGAAAAAGGAACCGATGAAAATCTGCGAAACGATCAGCGCGTTTTTCAGCCATAAGAGCGACCGTGCGCTCCGGTTGCCCACCATCCGGAAGATGATCAGGGCGCCGGAGGTCCAGAAGAGGACGAGTATGACGGTCAGCCACCGGACGGCATACGCGACCAGCCCGTGCAGTTCGATCCGGCTGTAATAATCTTCGTAGACGCCGTAGCCTTCCAGCCGGCTGTATTCCCGGTAGAGGGGAAACAGGACGGAGATAAGGGCAGCCGTCGCCAGCAGCGCGACGATCACCGGGAGACACAGGTCCAGGAAACTTTTTCCGAACAGGTAACGCCCGGAAGCGCCCATGCTTTTGAAGGTTTTGTTTTTGGCCTGTTTCCGCTGCTGCTGTCCGATAAACAGCACCAGGGCGTTCATCAGGGCGCAGAGCAGGGCCAGCAGGCCGGCGGAACCCAGGAGGCGGATGTTGAGGAAACGACCCTTCAGTTCGGGGTGGCAGCTGAAATGTATCTCCTGCAGGCTGCGCAGGCGAAACGACCAGTTTTTCGTGTCGCCCTGCCATGCCGGAATCTGCGCCACGCTCCCGTGCGCCTCCACGTTCCCGCGGACGGCGTCCCGGTCTGCTTTCCGGTGCAGTTTCACGTAGAAGGACGCGCGTCCCAGGTTGTGGTACACCGCGTCGCTCAGTTCCAGGTATTCGATCCGGAAATCGCTGTTGGAAGGATAGTCTTTCATCACGCCGGCAACGGTCCTGGAGGTGCCGTCCGGCAGCGGAAACGCTTCCCCGGCGCAGTCCGTTTTCCCGAAGATTTTCAGGGCGCTCTTCTCCGTCAGCACAAGGTGGGACTGGTCGAACGGCATGTTTTTATAGCTGCCGTCGATCCATTCGACCTGAAACAGGTCGAAAAACGCGGAATCGACCTTGATGCCGAGCAGCGTTGCCTGTATATCTTCTTTTTTGTATTCAATCCATACCGTATGGTTTATGCAGCAGGCGCTTTCGATTTCCGGCAGGTGTTGCAGGAAAGCGTTCACGTCGTCCCGGTGAACCTGATTCAGTTCCAGTTCCGAACCGTCGGACAGCGTACCGATTCCCCGCGTGGTGACGGCAAAGATTCGTTCGGCATCCGGATGGAAGTCGTCGTAATGGTTCTCCCAATACTGCCAGTAGGCTCCGAAGACGAATGCGGAAAAGCCCGCCGTCAGTCCCAGGACACAAAATATGTTTTGCAGTTTATACCTGCATAATCCGCGCAACGCGAGTGTCAAATAATGTACGATCATCAGCTGTCTGTATTTACGTTAATTCGTATCTGCCTGTCCGTCCGTCGTCGGCACGCTTCCCGTCGCCGGAAAGTCCCGTCATCACCCCTGTTGTTTTCTTCCCGTCAAAAATCATATCGTCTTTTCTATTTCAGGGGCAAATATCGTGCCAAACGATTAATTTGCTAATTCATATCGAATTGAGAAAAAGGGGATGTTTGAAAACCGGTGCGAAAGCACACAAGGCTGGTTCGATTTCGCACTTGCCGAGCGTTCCATAACTTCCGTAACGATGAACGATGAACGATGAACGATGAACGGGGGCACGGCGGACAACTGCCGGGGCATTCCGTCCCGGCTGGGACCGTATGCCGGCAGCAAACGGGACCTGGCGCCATACGGCCTGTCCCGGCAGGGACCGTATGTTGGTAGAAAACACGCGCCCCACACCATCACCCGTCCCGGCAGGGACGGAATGTGGACGGAAAACGCCACAGACATCACATTCCGTCCCTGCCGGGACGGGTGGTGTTCCTCGTGATCCCGTTTCTACCAACATGCCGTCCCTGGCCGGGACGGGCTGAGCGGGCGGATATTCCACATGTACACAATGCCCCCATTCATCGTTCATCGTTCATCGTTCATCGTCCATCGTTCATCGTCCATCGTTCATCGAGACATTTCGGGATAAGCCCATTCGTCGCCGGCTTTTATTTTTGAATGGAAACCGTTATCTTTGCAGGCCAATTGACAGAAAGAGGACGGTCAATCAAACAAAACGGAAGACAGGCAGTCCCCATACACAGGGGAGAAGGTTCCACAAAAATTAGTTGAATAATGAAAAGAACAAACGGTTATCTGATGCTTGTCCTGCTGGCAGGCGCGAGTTTGGGCGTATCGGCTCAGGAGAAATTGAAACAGGACGGTGAGATACAGGTCATGGCTTACGGAGGACCCGCAGCCACGCCGGAAGGCTTCCTCGAAATGAAAGAAGCGGGCTTCGATATGCGTATACCATTGAAGTTGATCCGGGCGACGCGGCCTGTTTATACATGGGAAAATAAATTCATTAAATAAACACGAAGATTATGCGAAACAGATTATTTTTATTCAAGTTGATGATGGCAGCGCTATGTATGTTTCCGGTATCGGGAGCCGTTGCACAGGTATTGTCCGCCGGCCGCACCGCTGAACGGGCGAAAGCCGAAGATTTTATTATTTTTCCGTGGGGGACGGTTCCCTCGCCCGACTTCACCGCCGGCGCCTGGGGCGACATGACGTCTCCCGACGCCCTGATGAAGGACCTGTTCGACTGCGGGTACAACGCCACCGGGTTTATTCCGGCGGAATATGTACCGTATGCCGCTCCGTACCGGCTTGCGACGATTCTTTACGACAGCCGCGTGGCGGCACATCCCGATGTAACGCTGCAACAGGCGGAAGAAACGGTCAAAGCGGTTTTGGACGAAATCAAATCGCCGGAAATGCGCAAGAACGTTTATTCCATCTACATCAAGGACGAGCCGAACGCCTCGCTGTTTCCGCGTCTGAACCTCTGGGCAGAGGCTATCCGCAAACAGGGAATACTGCCGTATATCAACCTGTTCCCCGATTACGCTTCCGACGGACAGTTAGGCTCGGCGGGGTACGAAGCGCATCTGGACGAGTTTGTGAACGCCTGCCATCCGAAAT
The DNA here is from genome assembly GCA_031268395.1 of Tannerella sp. GTDB lineage: Bacteria > Bacteroidota > Bacteroidia > Bacteroidales > Tannerellaceae > Tannerella. The sequence goes on from JAIRXI010000091.1 coordinate 3,969, forward strand.
ACATTTCGTATGACAACTATTCGCTCTACGGCGATACGCTGAACGAAGACCGTTTCTACGGCAATCTGGAAACCACGCGCAAGAA
>JAIRXI010000102.1 GCA_031268395.1 Tannerella sp.
GGCAGGACGCCGTCAGTACACGATGCCTCTCATTGCTGGATCGAGGGATGCCTTCGGGTACGACATACAGGGGGAACATCATGCGCGTACCGGACTGTATACCAAGAAAGGTATTCAGGAAGAACTGCCCGTACCCCAGAGGCGGCTCAACGACGTGGACTGGCTGGAGATTCGTTTTGCCGAAGTAATGTTCAACTACGCCGAAGCAGCCAACGAAAAAGGCGACAAGCAAATCGGCTATGATGTACTGACAGCCATTCGCCGCCGGGCGGGCATTGAACCGGGCGACGACAATCTGTACGGACTCAAGGCGGACATGAGCCGCGAAGAGATGCGCACGGCGCTGATGGACGAAAAGCGGATCGAATTTTGCTTTGAAGGCAAGCGCTTCTGGGATTTGCGTCGCCACCGTCTTCTGCATAACTATCTCGACGGGATGCACAAGTACGGCATACTGGCTTCGCTCCAAGACCATATTACGCTGGAAGAAGCAATAGAAAAAGCAAGGACGTATGAATTGCTGCCGGAAGATTTCAAGTACGAAGTGGTAGACACGCGGTTCCAGAATCCGAACAGTCCGGATGCCATGTCGATGCCCGAATCGTATTATTTCTTCCCGATTCACAACGATGAGATTCAGAAAAATACCAGTCTTGAACAGAACAAAGGCTGGGGCGGCAATTTTGATCCGGCGCTTCGTTGAACTGTGGAATTGTGAGGCCGGGGTGAGGCCTCACAATGACGAAAGGATGAGGCTTTTAAGACAGCCTCCCTTTCGTATTTGACGGAATAATTAAAACCAATTTATAGAAAGTGATATGAAAAATATATTGAAAGCATGGCTCAGAAAAAACGAGCTAACCCCCAACCCGAACGACATGATGGCTGTTGTATCGCCTGTGGGGAAAATTAACAAATCAGGACTTATAGATGCCATTATGGAAGAGGGCATCGAGTTGAAACGCGAAACGATAGAAGACATCGTGACGCGCTATAACCGCGTGGCTGCAAGTTTTTCCGCCCGCGGCTGGAATGTGGACACCGGACTGGTGTATCTGCGGGCGATTATCACCGGCGTATTCTTCGGCAAGAAGTTCGACCCCGAAAAGAACGGCATCTATGTGTCGGCCACGCAGGGAGTGGAGATACGGAAGGAACTGGCGGATACGGAAGTGGAGATACTTGGCGAACAGGCTGACCTGATGCACATCTTTCAGGTAATCAACATGCAGACGAAAGCCGCCGACGGCACGCTTACCCGTGGCCGCAACGTCGAGGTGGAAGGATCGTACCTCAAGCTGATGGGCAGCGACCCATCCGTAGGTGTCTATCTGGAAAATGTCGACAGTGGAACGGAATATAAGTTTGAAGAAGAGTTTATAGTGATAAACCATCCCAGCAAACTGATGCTGCTCGTTCCGCCCGGTTTGGATGCGGGCATGTACAGATTGAAAGTGGTGACACAGTTCACCGGGTCGAACAAGTTGCTGACTGCTCCGCGACAGACCGTATTCGGGCAGGAATTGACGGTGATATGATTCGGGAATGCCGGAGAGTATGCCGGATACTTTTCACGCAGCTTTGAAGAGTGACTTCACAGCGGTATGAAGCCACTCTTCACTGAGGCATGAAGTCGATCTTCACTGAGGCATGAAGTCGATCTTCACCGGGGCATGAAGCCGGTCTTCACCGGGGCATGAAGCCGACCTTCACCGGATATCATTCAAATTATCGCAATGACGGAACAGGTCTTTCGAGACATCCTTCCCTAACGGGAATCATAAAACGCGAAGGTTCAACAAAAGTCCGGCATTTGCAGGGATCATAAAAATTCGTTTACTTTGCAAATGCCATAATCATTGATATTCGTACAAAGAATATCGTCACAAATTAAATTAGTAATATTGATGAAAAAAATATCAGTCATCAGTCTGTTGTTGTTGTCAATAACAACAGTTTATTCCCAAGAGATTACAAATACTCTTGAAGATTTGAAAAAGCAAAGTGTTGTTAAGGAGTCCGAATCAGTCATGCGGAAAGCAGCGTCGGAGACGGCAGTTGAGCAGTTGCTCGCGGAAAATCCCGTCGCGCAGTATTTCTGTTTTACGGAAGACCGCGCGTATGACGTCCGGATGAACGACACCATTCCCGCCCGCTGGACGGAACGCGAGAAAAACGCGAGAACGCAATTTACGGGAACATCGGCGCCGGGCGAGTTTTACACATGGCAGATTGCCGTGTATGCGCCTTTTGTCGCGCTGGACGATGTCTGGATTACATTTTCCGACCTGAAAGGCGACGGGGGCGGAAAAATCCCTGCTTCGGCGATTCGCTGTTTCAATCTGGGTGGTACAAACCCTGACGGGCAGGCATTTGTGAAAAGCGTGGATGTGGCTAAAGGCAGCGTGCAGGCGTTTTGGATCGGCGTCGACGTCGATACGGACTGCCGCCGCGGAACGTACCGGGGGAAAGCGACGGTTGCTCCCCTCGGTTTGCCGGCAACGACCGTAACGGTTGCTTTGAACGTAACCGGCGACGTGCTGGAAAATCATGGCGACGATGAAGGTTTCCGCAAAACGCGTCTGCGCTGGCTCGACGCAAGCGTCGGAGATACGGACGCGCCGACTTCGCCGTATATTCCTTTGACCGTCGACCGCCAAACAATCGAATATCTGGGCGGAACGGTGGAACTCGCTGCATCGGGACTGCCGCGGCAGATTACGACGCGATACGACCAAAGCGTTCTGTTGAGCGATACGGTCAGTAACCGGATATTGAACGATGAAATGCGGTTTGTAATAGAAACCGGACAGGACGTCGAATCGTTTCCCGCCGGAAAATTGCATATTGTATCCGCCACCCCGACGGTGATTCGATGGAAATCGGTGCGGCAAAACAGGAATTTTGAGATTGTCTGCACGGGACGAATGGAGTTTGACGGCTTTTCGGAATACAATATCTCCGTAAAAGCCAAAAACGACGTTACGGTTAACGATATACGTCTGGAAACGCCTTATTCGGAATATGTCTCCGAATACCTTATGGGACTTGGAAACAAAGGCGGGAAAATGCCCGGCCTACCCGTCGAATGGAAGTGGGACGTAAAAACCAAACATCAGGACAAACTCTGGATAGGAAACGTCAATGCCGGACTGAACATGAAATGGAAAGACGAAAACTATAAGCGTCCGCTGATAA
>JAIRXI010000216.1 GCA_031268395.1 Tannerella sp.
TACTGTATGGTCTCGTACACGCAAATGCTCCTCCTCCCCCAACTGCAGGAGGGAACCACATTGCCTTCACACGATGTCAAAACAACTTTCCTGAGAATCGAATAAAAACAGCCGAATGATGAAAACGAAGATTTTATTATTGTGTGCAGGCTTATTAAGCGCCTGCATGTTTACACGGTGCGGCCGGTCCCTCGACGACGCCGGAAGCGGACAGATCTCGGAGGAAGAGAGGCGGCAATTGTATTCGGCGGCGGAATGTCTTCCGTCGACAAAAACCGGAGACATGGACGACATCATCGGAAAATGGCTAGACAGCAACGGGATCGAGAATGCCATACGTTCCATAGCCCCGGGACAGTGGGGGGGGCACCGTCCGGACACCGTGTCCCGTTTTTTACCGGCATGACTTACCGCTTGCCGGTGTGGACGAACGCAGTATACAGCTGTATCAGCGCCGATATAAGCAGGAAGGCAACCCATTCCATGCGGTGCCTGAACATGAAAACGGACGCGGCAATCAAGGCCAGGCCCGCAAGGGAGTTCCAGCGGTTCAGCCGGCGTGTTCGGAAGTCGGACGGAGAAGAAGAGACGGACAGATAGCAGACCGTCACGCCGACAGCGCCCGCCGCAAACAGAAAGGGCGCAGGCATCCACCTGCCGGCATACAGTATGGCGCCGGCCAACACCAGCATTCCCGAAACGGCAAACAATCCATTTCCTGCCCGCCGGTTCATCTGTCTGCAATGATAAAAACGTCCTCGTTCTCCCGCTTCATGAAGTATTCTTCGCGGGCATACCGCTCCAGCCATTCCTTGTTGAAGCGGAGGTCGGTTATCTTCTTTCGGTTGACTTCTATTTCTTTCCGGTAATACCGGATCTCCTTCTCCAGGTCGCGGATTTTTTCGTCATACGTATAGCGCCTGATCAGGTTGCTGTCTCCCACCACAAACGTGATTACAAGGAAAAAGCCGATCACCAGGCTATACTTGTACCGCATCCACTCGGAACGGTACTTCCGATAATAGTCGTTCAAATGAAACATGTCCGTTATAGAATCAGCACAAAAGTATGGAAAATAATTTATACCTTTGCCCACTGATTGAATAAAAATGGATAATTACATCGTTTCGGCAAGAAAATACCGCCCGACGACCTTCGGCAGCGTCATCGGGCAGAAATCGTTGACTACGACTTTGAAAAACGCCATTCAAAGCAACAAACTGGCACACGCCTATCTGTTCTGCGGCCCGCGCGGCGTAGGAAAGACGTCATGTGCGCGTATTTTTGCGAAGACAATCAACTGCATGAACCTGACGCCCGACGGCGAAGCCTGCAACACGTGCGAATCCTGCCTGTCGTTCGTCGAACAGCGCTCGCTGAACATCCACGAACTGGATGCTGCTTCCAACAATTCGGTAGAAGATATCCGCTCCCTGATCGATCAGGTGCGCATCCCGCCGCAGGTCGGCCGCTACAGAGTGTATATCATCGACGAGGTGCACATGCTGAGCCAGGCCGCCTTCAACGCCTTCCTGAAGACGCTGGAAGAACCGCCGCGACATGCCCTGTTTATCCTTGCCACCACGGAAAAACACAAAATCCTGGCGACCATCCTGTCGCGCTGCCAGATATACGACTTCTCGCGCATTTCCGTGGCCGACGCAGTCGAGCACCTGCAATACGTCGCTGCGGGCGAAGGCGTCACGGCCGAACCGGAGGCGCTGAACGTCATCGCCCGGAAAGCCGACGGCGGCATGCGCGACGCCCTGTCCGTTTTCGATCAGATTGTCAGCTTCACCGGCGGCAATATCACCTATCAGGCAGTGATCGAGAGCCTGAACGTGCTTGACTGCGAATATTATTTCCGAATCACGGATGCCATGCTGAAGGGTGAGGTACGCACCTGCCTGCTGATTCTGAACGAAATTCTTGAAAAGGGATTTGAAGGGCAGCACGTCATCACCGGATTAGCCTCGCACTTCCGCGACCTGCTGGTATGCAGGGACGAAAGCACGCTGGCGCTGCTTGAAGTGGGCGCGTCTATCCGCGAACGGTACAGGGAAATGGCGAAGCTGTGTCCCGAACAACTGCTCTTCCGGGCCATCGAACGGGCCAACGAATGTGACCTGAACTACCGCGAAAGTCAGAACCGGCGGCTGCTGCTCGAACTGACACTGATACAGCTCTGCCAGCTGAAAGATTCCGGCCAAACGCCGGAGGATAAAAAAAAAACCTGATTCGGCCGCTGTCTGACCTCCCGGTCGCCGGCAAGGGCGTCGCTGTTCCGGGCTTGCCGGTAACGGCGCCAACCGCCGCCGTGCAGAAAGAAAGGCCGCCGGCCTTACCCGACGCGGCCATGCCGAACCGGGCGCCGAAGAGCACTGCGCTGGACAGGCTGGTCGACCGGAAAACGGGGGAGGCGCCTCCGCCGCCTCCATCTGCCGCAGGAGAAAACAACCGGGAAAAGAAAGACAAACTGTTCGACGCGGAAGACGTGATCCGCTGCTGGGAAGCATACGCCGAGGCCCTCGAAAAAGAAGTCCCTTTGCAGAGTACCATGCTTTTCTGCAAGCCAGTCCTGCTGGAGGACGGCTATTTTGAAGTGGCGGTACACAATTCGATGCAGGAGGAAGAACTGATCGGCCACAGCCCGCAACTGCTGAAAATGATGCGCGACCGACTGGGTAACGACAACATACGGATGCGTGTCCGGATTGCCGAATCGACCGAAAAGAAACGGGCGTTTACGTCTATCGAAAAATACGAACTGCTTCAGCAGATCAACCCCCTGCTCTCAAGACTGAAGGACGAGTTCGACCTGTCCCTGGAATGACCTGCCGGGACGGGTGGTGTTCCCCGTGTTCCGTTTTCTACCAACATTCCGTCCCTGGCCGGGACGGGCCATTGTGCGTTGCGGGCCGTTTTGCGGCCGGCAGGGCCTCTTCCGGACGCGACGGGATGCGATGGATATTTTGGGATAAAACCTCCGGCAAAACTTCATTCCCTTATTGTTTATAACCGGAGATAAGGAGGTAATTGCTTGCGTGCTACTGAGGTTGTTTTGTTCGTAAAAGGAGGTAGAAATGAGGTTGTCTGTCCGAAACGAAGGTTTGCCGTGTGGCGGTCATCAAGCGCTGCGTCCCATGAACACATCGTTTTTCTGCAAAGGGTAGCATTATGAATGTATCCGATCATTCACAATGCTACCAGCTTCAATGATTAATATACTACGACCTTGCGGCCCGATCCTTCCGTCGCGACGACGTACACGCCGGCGGGCAGTGCCTGCGCAACGGTCTGTCCGGCGATGAGCGGGAGGGTTTTCACCAACCGTCCGGCGAGGTTGAAGACCTGCGCTTCGCCGTTGCGGACGGAGGCGACGTAGAGCTGTCCGCCGGACGCCCAAATCCGTGCAGCTGCCACGACCGCATTGCCCGCGGAAATACGGTCCCGGAAATAACTGTTCCATTCGCTGGCCGTATAGGCTTCCACGGAACCGGCAGAAACGGTCAGCGTGCTGCCGGAGGATATGCCGGTAAATGCATCCGCGCCGAGCGAAGGGGGCGAAACGGCATGGCTTGTGACGAATGCCAACTCGCGACATTCGGCAAAGGCCTGCTCTTCGATCGACGTCAATGATTCCGGAAAGGCAATCGAGGTTAACCCGAAACAATTACCGAACGCACTTGTCCCAATTGATGCGAGCGATTCCGGAAAATCGACGGACGTCAACCCATTACAGTTGTAAAATGCGGAATTGCCAATCGAAGTCAGTGATCCCGGCAAGGTGACGGACGTTAAGGACGTACAGCCGACAAATAACTCTTCTTCTATCACCGTCAGCGATTCCGGCAAGCGGACCGAGGTTAATCCGGTGCAATAGCCAAATGCATTTGCCTCAATCGAAGCGAGCGATTCCGGAAAATCGACGGACGTCAATCCCTCGCAATAGTAAAACGCATACTCTCCGATCGAAAGCAGTGATGCAGGAAAAGTCACCGAGGTTAATTCCGCGCACTCGGCAAATGCATCCACGCCGATCGAAACCAGCGATTCCGGAAAGGTGACGGACGTCAATCCGCTGCAATCCATAAACGTTGCCTCTTCAATCGAAGTCAGCGACGCCGGAAGGGTGACGGACGTCAATCCGTCGCACTCGATAAACGCAAATTCGCCAATCGAAGCGAGCGATTCCGGCAGGGCAATCGAGGTCAATCCGCTACAGCCGCCAAATGCATACGCGCCGATCGAAGTCAGTGATTCGGGCAACGTGACCGAGGTTAACCCGGCACATAAGGTAAATGCATAGTCGCCAATCGAGGTCAGCGATTCCGGCAGGGTGACGGACGTTAACTCGCTGCAACTTACGAATGTCCCGGTTCCAATCCCGGTGATTCCCGATTCAAAGACAGCGGCTGTGACAAGCGTGCGGATCTCATACCACGGCGTGCCTGTTTCACCGGTTTCCGGATCCACCGGCCAGTCCTCCGTCGCTCCTGCGCCGGAGAAGGTCAGCGTACCGTCGGACAGCGTGGCGACCACGGACGAACTGCCTCCGGGACCGCAATCCCAGGGACCCTGTGCAAACCCTGTTGCCGCGACAAGGGCGATGGCAAGGGTCAAAGACATTTTCAGTAACATTGTTTTCATATACATCTATATTAAGCAGTGAATAAAATCATGCGTCAGCCTCACCGTCGTCGCCGTCCTTTTTTCCGGCGTGAATACGTCCGAGGTGCTGTGCGAGTTTGTTTTTATACTCGGTGGCATGGGCGTTGTATTCGGCGACGAATCCGGGCACGAAGTCCCGTCCGTGAAGGTTGATCATGGCGTCGAGGCGGTCGGTGATCTGCTGGTAGACAGCGTCCAGTTTGCGTCGCACCTTGCGGACGCGCAGTTCGGTCTGCTGTGCCGTTTCGCCCGTGCGTTCGTCGAGCAGTGCGGCCAGCGCCTGTGCGGCCTGTTCGTGCGCTTCGATCCACGGACCGAGATTCATGGTCTCCACGTCGGTTTCCCGCGCCCGCAAGTCCTGCACGAGGTTGAAGGATGCGCCCAGTTCCTGCCGGTAGGCTTCCTTGCCGATATTGCCGTAGTGAGCAAAAACGACGTTGATGTTTTCGGCTGCCTGCCGCACGTCCAAACTGAAGTGATGCAGGCAGGAGCGGGCATATTCGTGCATACCGGAGAAGGAGACGTCAAATTCGTGGTCGGCGCCGGCGATACGCACCGTCTCCGCGCTCTTGCTGATACGTTCCAGCGCCGTGGTCAGGTCTTCGAGTTCGTGGCGGAACGGCGTGATAAATATACAGATACCCAACGGTTCGACGCCGTGCTTGGTATACAGTTGATCGTTTTCGGTGTGAAAACGAAAATGCAGTTCATTCGGGAGGAGGTGAGTTCTTACCCGGACTAATCTTTCTTTGAATGATTCCATACAGTTCAATTTTAAAATGACAAATCAAAATTTCAATACTAAAGAGA
>JAIRXI010000387.1 GCA_031268395.1 Tannerella sp.
GGACGTCGACGCGCAATGATTCGGAATAAGTAATCTTCCTTATCCCGTACGATTACAAAGAATAAGATAATCCCGAAATGTCCATTAGACGCTTCAGCCGTTGAAAGTTGAAAATTATAAATACACAATGCCCCCGTTCATCGTTCATAGAAGACGGGTTGACGGGCGGATATTCCGTTTGCTGCCTGCCGGCAGTCTTCTCTTCCGGACACGACAGGAGAGGCGTCTAATCAGGTCCGCACACAGCCGGAAAATCCCCGATTTTCCCCCGAAAGAGGCCAAATTCCCCTATGGGAATTACCAATTCCCTATGGGGAATTGCCGATTCCCTATAGGGAATTGCCGATTCCCTATAGGGAATTGTCGATTCCCTATGGGGAATTACCGATTTCCCATGGGGAATTACCGATTCCCTATGGGGAATTGCCGATTCCCCATGGGGAATTACCGATTCCCTATAGGGAATTGTCGATTCCCTATAGGGAATTACCGATTTCCATAGGGAAATTTGCCCCGTAAAATCTGTTTTTATCCTTAAAATGAGCATTTTAAAAAAATAGACGCTTCTCCTGTCGTGTCCGGAAGATACCGGCAGGCAGCAAACGGAATATCTGCCCGTCAACCCGTCCCGGCCATCCCGGGCCATCGTGTGTTACGGGCCGTTTTTTACCGGCAGGGCCTCCCGGACACGACGGAGGAAGTGTCTAATGGACCTGTTGGGATAAATTTGTGACGTTTATTTTCAGACAATACTGCACATCACCGGTCACGGTCACGTCCATTCTTCAGCGCATAAATCCGCTGGATGATGTCAACCACTTTCAATCCCTCCAGGACATTGGTGGTGATGGATTCGGACGTATTCCCCCGAAGCACGTTAACAACGTTGCGAATCACATGGTGATGATTCTGCGCCGAACCCATGTAGGCGCCGTAATCATTCCCCGGATTCGTCGGCGGCAGTTCCGGCATTCGGTAATCCCTGACATGACATTCCAGCACTTCGTTCATGTATTGTCCACCGATCTTGACGCTACCGTTCTCGGCTACAATCAGCATACTGCTTTCCAGATTCCTCTCCCATACGGATGTCGAATAGCTCAGGCTGCCCATTCCCCCGTTCACGAAACGGAAGTGAAGCATCCCCGAATCTTCAAAATCGGTCAGTCCGGCGTGGTTGAAATCGGAAAAACGGGCCTGTATGTCATGGATGTCGCCGAAAAGCCAGTACATGATGTCGATGAAATGGGAGAATTGCGTAAACAGCGTACCGCCGTCCAGCGCGGCCCTGCCGTGCCAGCCGTCCGGTCTGTAGTAGCGCCCGTCACGGTTCCAGTAACAGTTCAGCTGCACCATGTAGATGCTTCCCAGCCGGCCGGATTCGACGAGTTCCCTGATCCAGACCGAGGGCGGGGAATAACGGTTTTGCATGACGCAGAAGACTTGCTTCCGATATTTCAACGCACTGAAAACAACCTTTTCCGCATCGGCAACCGTCAGCGCCATCGGTTTCTCGATCACCACGTGGAGACCGGCCTCAATCGCCTGAACAGCCATGACCGCATGCAAGCCATTGGGTGTACAGATATTGATTACGTCCATCTCCGGTCCGTGACGGAGCAACTCCGTCAGGCTGTTGAAAAAAGGGACCCGATCCCGATACGCTTCCATTCCCAGCGTATCTCCGGAGAGGACATCGCACAGCGCCACCAGTTCGGCGCCCGTGTCGCGCGTAATCATCTCCGCATGGCGTTTCCCGATATGTCCGCATCCGACCACGGCAAAGCGGATCTTCCTTTGTTCCTGCATAACTTCTTGCTATTTCCGGAAGAATTTGAAAATCTGATCAATGACAAACTGCTGCATTTCGTCCGTCATTTCCGCGTGAACCGGCAGCGAGAGCACTTCCCGGCTCAGCCGGGCGGATACGCTCACCTCTCCCGATACCCGCGCCACCCATTTGTACGCTTCCTGCTCCTGCACCGGAAGCGGATAATAAACCGCCGACGACACGCCACATGCCTTCAGGTGCGCCTGCAATGCGTCGCGCTGCCCGTTCCTGACCTGAAGCGTGTACTGATGGTAGACATGGGTCGAAAAAGCGCTGCACGCCGGAATACTGATTTCATCCAGCGAACTCAGTATCCGGTCATAGTGCAATGCCGTTTTCCGGCGGGCCGCGGTAAAGGTGTCCATGTATTTCAGTTTCACATCCAGAATGGCGGCCTGGATCGTGTCCAGCCGGGAATTGCATCCGACGACTCTGTGACGGTACTTCGCTGTCTGCCCGTGGTTGGCCAGCATCCGGACACGCTCGGCCAGGGCGTTGTCGGAAGTGATTACGGCGCCTCCGTCGCCGAAGCAGGCCAGCGGTTTGCTGGGAAAGAACGACAGCGTTCCGGCGCTCCCGATGGCGCCGGCCTTTCCGACGGACCCGTCGGAAAACGTGTATTCTGCGCCCATCGACTGGGCGTTGTCTTCGATGACCTTAATCCTGTATTTCGCGGCGATTTTCATCACGGGTTCCATATCGCAGGTTTGTCCGAAAAGGTGCACGGCGATGACGGCCCTGGTCTGCCGCGAGATGGCGCGTTCGAGCAGGCCGGCGTTCATGTTGAACGTTTCCGGGTCAACATCAACCAGAATGGGGGTAAGCCCCAGGGAGGCGACCATCTCCACAGCAGCTATGTAGGTGAATGCCGGCAAGATGATTTCATCGCCGGGTTGTACGCCCAGCGCCTGCAGGACAAGGCGAATCGCATCTGTGCCATTTCCGCAGGGAATGACGTGCGGTACTTCCAGGCGGGTTGCCAGGTGCGAACAAAACGCATGTACCTGCGGGCCATTGATAAATGAGCCGCCGGAAACGACTTCGCTCACGGCGGCGTCAATCTCCTTTTTCAGTCGCTTGTACTGACTCCGCAAATCAAGCATTTGAACATCCATGGCGCTCTCCTGCTATTTCACTTCGCTGCCCGGACGCACCTTCTCTCCGGCCGTGATGACGACCGGTTTCCCGCCCGCATCTTCCGCCGAAAGAATCATCCCTTCGGAAATGGTGCCTTTCAGTTGGCGGGGCGCCAGATTGGCGACGAAACAAACCTGTTTGCCCACCATCTCTTCCGGCGCATAATAGTTGGCAATCCCGGAGACAATCGTGCGTCCGCCCAGTCCGTCGTCAATTTTGAACTGTAGCAGTTTGTCGGCGCCGGGGACTTTTGTGCATTCCAGCACGGTTCCCACGCGGATGTCCAGTTTTGCAAAATCGTCGAAAGCGACGGTTTCACGAACCGGATGCGCACGGGAGGCCGCGTTTTCATTGTTTTTTTTCGTGTCCAGCAGTTTCTGCACCTGCTTTTCCACAAGTTCGTCGTCAATCTTTTCAAAGAGGAGTTCCGCCTGTCCGAGCTGGTGGCCGGCTTCCAGCAGGCCGGTTGTTCCCAGACGGTTCCATTCCGGGCGTTCGATGTTCAACATGCGATTCAGCCTTTCCATGCTGAACGGCAGGAACGGCTCAAACGCGACGGACAGATTGGCCGTGATTTGCAGCGCCAGATGCAGGATGGTCGAAACGCGCGGCATGTCTGTCCGGGCCAGTTTCCACGGCTCCGTATCCGCCAGGTATTTATTGCCGATGCGCGCCAGGGTCATTGCCTCTTTCTGGGCTTCGCGGAAATGATAGGTATCCAGCAGTTTCTCCAGCCGGGTCTTCACGCCGGCAAACTCCTCCAGCGTCCGGAGGTCATATTCCGTCAGGTCGCCGCAGGCAGGTACCCTGTTTTCAAAATACTTGCCCGCCAGCACCAGTGCACGGTTGACGAAATTTCCCAGAATGGCCACCAGCTCATTGTTGTTGCGCGCTTGAAAATCTTTCCAGGTGAAGTCGTTGTCTTTTGTTTCGGGGGCGTTGGCCGTCAGCACGTAACGGAGGGAGTCCTGTTTGCCGGGAAATGCTTCGAGGTATTCATGGAGCCACACCGCCCAGTTGTTCGAGGTGGAAATCTTGTCGTTTTCGAGGTTCAGAAATTCGTTGGCCGGCACATTTTCGGGCAGGTTATAGGAACCTTCGGCCTTGAGCATGGTCGGGAAGACGATGCAGTGGAAGACGATATTGTCTTTTCCGATAAAATGGACAATTTTGGTTTCAGGGTCTTTCCACCATTTTTCCCAACTGTCGGGCAACAGTTCCCGCGTGTTGGAGATGTAGCCGATGGGCGCATCGAACCAGACGTACAGCACCTTGCCTTCGGCGCCTTCGACCGGCACGGGGATTCCCCAGTCCAGATCGCGGCTGACGGCACGCGGCTGCAAGCCCATATCCAGCCAGCTTTTACACTGTCCGTAGACGTTCGGCTTCCATTCCGCATGTTCTTCCAGAATCCAGCGGCGCAGAAACGGCTCATACCTGTCCAGCGGCAAATACCAGTGCCTGGTCTCGCGCATTATCGGCGCGCTCCCGCTGATCGCGGATCTGGGATGAAGCAGGTCGGTCGGATTCAGGGATGTGCCGCAGGCTTCGCACTGGTCGCCATACGCATGTTCGTTTCCGCAGTGCGGACATGTCCCCGTGATATAGCGGTCTGCGAGGAACTGTTTGGCTTCCCTGTCGTAATACTGCTCGCTGGTCTTCTCGACGAATACGCCTTTCCGGTAAAGGGTGCTGAAAAAGTCCGACGCAGTATGGCAGTGGATGTCCGACGTGGTGCGCGAATAAATATCGAACGTGATCCCGAAGTCTTCGAACGATTTTTTGATCATTGCATGAAAGCGGTTCACAATGTCCTGCGGCGCAACGCCTTCCTTTTTCGCCAGCAACGTGATGGGAACGCCGTGCTCGTCGGACCCGCCGATTAGCAATACCTCTTCTCCCTTCAGTCGCAGATAGCGCGCGTAAATGTCGGCCGGCACGTAAACCCCCGCCAGATGGCCAATGTGTACCGGCCCGTTGGCATAGGGCAGCGCTGTTGTAATCAGTGTTCTTTTAAAATGTTGCGTTTGCATCTCCTCATTTTATTTTTTTTGAATGGCAAAAATACGAATAAGAGCGTTCCGTCACCCGCATGGGGCATGAATTCAGGTGGACGATTTTCTTTTCCTGCGTTCGGCGTAGCTCGAACGGGCAGGGGAAGCCCGCCGCCAATTTTTTTCGCCGCCGGATTCACGGTTCCCGAAGCTTTTGCCTTTCCAGCTTTTTTCTTCCTGCGCCGGCTCGACGGAGATGGCGCGTCCCTCGACTTCGTATCTGTTCATCCGGTCCATTACGCGCTGGGCGGCGTTTTTCTCCACTTCAAAAAACGAGTGCGTGTCGCCCAGGTCGATCCGTCCGATTTGCACCTTGCCCGGAACGCAACGGTTAATCAGTTCCATCAACTGGTTCGGATAGAGCCCGTCCGTTTTCCCGAAATTCAGGACAAAACGCTTGTATCCCTCTTCGGCCCTCTTTCCCCGCGAATGTCGGTCGCCGTATTCTTTTCTGCTTTCCCGTCCCGGGGCCGCTTCGTTCACGATTTCAATATCATCCGCATCGCGGTAATAGTCTATCATCCGGTTAAATTCCAGCGAAATCAGCCGCTTGATAATGTCCTCTTTCTCGAGCCATTCCAGTTTGCGGAAGACGGACGGCATCAGCGAAGCAATTTCCTCTTCATTGACCTTGACTTTCTCGATCTGGTCGACAAAATTAAACAGTTGCTTTTCGCAGATGGCCTTGCCGGTTGGAAGTACGCCCTGTTCAAAAGGTTTGCGGATGATTTTGGCGATGCTGCGGAGTTTTCCCTTTTCCTTGATGTGGCAGATGGCAATGGAAATACCCGTTTTGCCTGCCCGTGCGGTGCGTCCGCTGCGATGCGTATAGGATTCGGTTTCGTCGGGCAGGCCGTAATGAAAAATGTGCGTCAGGTCGTCGACGTCCAGTCCGCGTGCCGCCACGTCGGTAGCCACCAGGAGTTGCAGGTTGCGGAGGCGGAACTTCTGCATCACATAGTCGCGCTGCGCCTGGCTGAGTTCGCCGTGCAGCGAATCGGCGTTGTAGCCGTCCTGGATCAGTTTGTCGGCAATCTCCTGTGTTTCCTTGCGGGTACGGCAGAAAACGATGCCGTAAACGTTCGGGTAATAGTCCACAAGACGCTTGAGAGCAAGGTATTTGTCGCGTGCATGCACCATATAGTATATGTGGCGGATGTTTTCGTTGCCTTCGTTTTTGTTGCCGATGACAATTTCGCGCGGATCGTGCATGTACTGTTTGGTGATACGGGCGATTTCCTGCGGCATGGTGGCCGAAAAGAGCAGCATGTTGCGCGAGGGCGGTACTTCGGCCAGTATGGCGTTGATGCTCTCGGAGAAGCCCATGTTCAGCATCTCGTCGGCTTCGTCCAGGATGACGCTTTTGACGGCGCTCAAATCTACGGTTTTGCGGTTCATCAGGTCGAGCAGCCGTCCGGGTGTGGCCACGATCACGTGTACGCCCTTGCGGAGGGTTTTGATCTGGCTCTCAATGCTCGAACCGCCGTAGACGGGCAGGACTCTCAGGCCGTCCATATACTTGGAATAGTCGCTCAGGTCGCCGGCAATCTGCAGGCAGAGTTCGCGTGTGGGACAGAGTATCAGCGCCTGTGGATATTGCTGCGGCTGGTCGATTTTCTGCAGGACGGGCAGTCCGTAGGCCGCCGTTTTACCCGTTCCCGTCTGTGCCAGGGCGATCACGTCGTTGTCGTTTCCCAGCAACAGAGGAATCACTTCCTCCTGTACGGGCATGGGGACTTCGTAACCCATTTCACGGATTGCCTGCAAGAGTGGCACGGCAATTCCCAATTCTTCAAATGTCTTCAAAATTTGTTGTTTTTATAAGATAAGCGGCCGCAAAGATACGCAATTGATTCGAGAACACCTGCATTTGCCGTGGAATTAATTAAAAAAAAAGTGATACGGGTTATCGACCTCCCTCCTCCCCTCCCCACCAATGTAACCAATATTAAAAAAATAGCGCTTTTGAATCCTGTATCCATGCCATGCACCGTACCAAAATAACACAAACAAGGTATTTCGTTTCTCCGGAATTGGAATTACTTTTGTCGCAGTAAAAAAACAATACTTGAACATGGATACAACTTTATTATCAAGGGCAGGCGAACAGACCATAGCCGTTCATGCAGGCGAATCGCCCGACCCGTTTACACATGCTTCCGCGCCGAATCTGGTCATGTCGACGACCTTTACGGTCGACAGCCATACGGGTTTTTCCGTAGAAAGCATGGGGAAAAATGAGGCCTGGATTTATACGCGGTGGGGCAATCCGACCGTTCATCAGTTGGAAACGAAACTGGCTGCACTGGAAGGGGCGGAGACGGCCGTGGCCTTTGCCAGCGGGATGAGCGCGATCACGGCATTACTGCTGCATGAACTCAAGGCGGGCGACCATGCGGTGGTAAGCGACGTGGCATACGCGGCCCTGTCGGAGATGACCAGTGAACTGATGCCGGCGCTGCATATCGAAATCACCAAGGTCGACACCTCAGACTTGCGCGCGGTAGAAGCCGCTCTGCGCCCCCATACGCGCCTTGTGTTTATTGAGACGCCATGCAATCCGCTGCTGAGACTGACGGACATCGAAGCCACAGCACAACTGGCGCACCGGGCCGGCGCAAAACTGGCGGTGGATTCAACGTTTGCTACTCCGGCGGCTACGAAGCCGTTGCAGATGGGCGCCGATTTCGTCCTTCATTCGCTGACCAAATATCTGGGCGGTCATGGCGATGCGCTGGGCGGCGTGATTCTGGGTGCGACGGCCGACCTGGTTCCCCTGCGCAAAAAGACGGCTATCCGCCTGGGTGGAATGTTAAGCCCCTTCAATGCGTGGCTGATCTTGAGGGGGCTGGCCACGTTTCCGCTTCGCATGAGGATGCATCAGGAAAATGCCCTGGCCGTGGCCACCTGGCTGGAACAGCATCCGAAAGTAAGGCAGGTGATTTATCCCGGCCTGCCTTCGCATCCGCAACATAGCCTGGCACAGAAACAGATGAGGAACTTTTCCGGCATGATTACGTTCCGGCTGGAAAACGGCAGGACGGCGGCACAAAAAATGGTCGACCGCTTGAAGATCATTCATTACGCCGTTTCGCTGGGGCATCACCGCTCGCTCATTTTCTACCTCCACAGCGAAGATCTGCTGCGGACGTCGTTCCGGTTTGCCACGCCCGAACAGCTGGCGTCATGGAATGCCTTTGCCGGCGAGGGAATTTTCCGGCTGTCCGTCGGTCTGGAAGATGCCGATGACCTTATCGCCGACTTAAAACAGGCGCTGGACGACTGATCTTTCATGGGGGATAATCGAAGAAGGGCGCCGCAAGACGCCCTTCCTTTAGTTGCCGTGCCGGCTTTTCAGCACAGGACAAATCACCTGACCCCGCCGACCTTCATCCGCAGGCTGTACAGACACTCCGACGCCGTGATGAACAGCGTTTTCATGTCTTTTCCTCCGAAACAGACGTTGGCCGTCCAGGCGGCTTCTACCGGGATGTGTTCGATCTGTTCGCCCTGCGAATTGAAAACCGTCACGCCGTGACCGGTGAGGTAGATGTTCCCCCGGCGGTCGACGGTCATCCCGTCGGAACCCATGGGGGCAAAAAGGCGTTTGTTGCCCAGCATCCCGTCGGGCAGGATGTCATACGCCCAGGTCTTCCCGGCACGAATGTCGGCCACGTACAGCGTTTTTCCGTCCGGCGCGGCGATGATTCCGTTCGGCTGCTCCAGGTCGGTGGCAACGGGAACCGGCTGTTTCCGGCCGGGCGCAAGGAAGTAGACATACTGGCCGGGCTGCTGCATCTGCGGGTCGCGCGTCCAGTAATCGCGCGGATAAAGCGGGTCGGTGAAGTAGATGCCACCGCCGGGATGTATCCACAAGTCGTTCGGCCCGTTCAGTTTTTTCCCTCCCACATCCGCCACCAGGACGGTATGGCTTCCGCTGTTCACGTCGATGCGCCAAAGTTCGTTGTCCATGTCGGAACACGAAAGCAGATAGCCGTCCCGGTCGAAATACAGCCCGTTGGCGCGTCCGGGACGGTCGTGAAATACGGAGAGGCTGCCTGCGGTCGACCATTTCAGGATCCGGTCGTTGGGCTGATCGGTGAAGTAGACGTTTCCTTCGCGGTCGACCGCCGGGCCTTCGGTGAAACGAAAGCCGTCCGCCAGTTTTTCCACACGGGCGCCCGACGCTGCGACGGGACTGCCTTCCCGGCTACATGCTTCCAGACACGGCGCGAGACCGGACAGGAGGCAGAAAAAGATGATTGCCTGTTTCATGATACAACTGTTTTAGTGGATGATCTTTACTCCCTTCGGCGCTTTCACGGCGGTTTTGACTTTCCCGTCCGGGCCTTTCCTGTGGCTGATGCTTACGACGCCCTGCGGTGTGGGAAACGTCCCTTCGACCCATTCAAGGTCGCCCAGGCAGGGTTCGATTTTCAGGACTTTGCATCCGGGCACAACCACCTTCACGCCCAGCACATGTTCGCTCAGCCAGGCCGTCGGGCCGGACGCCCAGCCGTGGCAAAGGCTGTGGCGCAGGTTTTCATAGCAGTAAGCCCCAAAGTCGGCATGAATATCCTTTTTCCCTTCCGGCACCGGTTCGTCGATGCCGGCCGCGTTTTCCAGCCAGTCCAGGTTGAAATCTTCCCAGAAGGTGGTGGCGCCCATGTCGAGCATCCCGCCCCAGAAACGGCGGATGTTGTCGACCGCTCCCTGGCAGTTTCCGGCTTTGGCCTGCGCCTGGAGCATGTAATAGCCGTAGAAGGTGGAGAAGTTTCTGGCTCCGTCGACCGAAATCACCTCGCTGTCTGCCTGTCCGGCGGGCAGCATGTCTGCGAGCGCCAGCAGGGCGGCAGCCTGTTTCAGCTGATTGTGCGGCGGCACCTGCGTCTTCATGCGTTCGACGGTGGCGGCACACTGCGCGGCCAGCGTCCGGTCGCCCAGTATGGCGCACAGTTCTCCGCCTGCCTGGAAGGCCATCAGCGTCAGGGCCTGCAGTCCGGCGTCGACGCCTTTCGTGTTGGGGCTGGAAGGCCAGTCCAGAAAGCGGCCTCCGCCGTCGAGTTTCTCCCTGCCCGAGGCGTCGACTTTGGTGAGCAGGAGCTGAAGCAGTTCCGTCAGGTAGGATTGCTGCTCGCCGAGGTAAGACAGGCTGCCCTGGTATTTGTACCAGTCGCGCTGGATGATGATCCACCACAGCGAATAGGAACACATCCCGTTCATCCATCCGGGCAGCGGCGTTATGTCGCGCGCCAGGTCGAGGCTTTTGGGGATGACTTCGTTATAGCCGAACACGGCGCTCACCGTCATGACTTCGGGATGGAGATCGCCCAGCCAGACCAGCCGGTCGCGCTTGATGCCGTCCCAGA
>JAIRXI010000239.1 GCA_031268395.1 Tannerella sp.
CAGATCACGTTGAAGGGCCGATCTGAATTGATAACTCAATTCCATGGATATATTTGACGTCATGTTTAATTGTATTTTGACCGCAAAGATACAATTCATTTTTTATATTAGCGACATTGTGGCCAGGCCGGGACGGAATGTGCCAGGCTGTTTTCCTTCAGTGCAAGGTTATTTCCGGCTAAGCCTGGGTGTCGTCCAGGACATTCAATAGTGCAAAATAACCCCATTCATAAAGTTTGTAGCCTGAATTTTGACCTATAAGTCTCTTTTCTCTCTTAAATGCTCAATGAGTTTCTCCGGCATCAGCTGCATTTGCCGGCCGGTAGCCATGTCTCTCAACTGGATGATGCCGGCTACCGTTTCCGCTTCGCCGGCAATGGCGACAAAGGGAATTTTTTTCGCATCGGCATAACTCATCTGCTTCTTGAGTCTGGCCGCTTCGGGATAGATTTCCGTGCGGATGCCGGCGGCCCTGGCGCGAGCGGCCAGCGGCAACAACCAGGCCTCTTCCCTTTCGCCGAAATTGACGAACAGCAGCTGAGTTGTCCGCTGCGCATCTTCGGGATAGAGGCTGAGCTGATTCAGCACGTCGTAGATGCGGTCGGCACCGAACGAGATGCCTACGCCGGAAAGTCCGTCCATGCCGAAAATTCCTGTCAGATTGTCATACCGCCCGCCCCCGGTGATGCTGCCGATTTCGACATCCAGCGCCTTCACTTCAAAAATGGCGCCGGTATAATAACTCAGGCCGCGTGCCAGGGTCAGGTCCAGTTCAAGTGCCGCTGTCAGCGGAAGCCGCTCCACGCGGTCGAGGATGAACCCGATCTCTTCAATGCCTTTCAGCCCTGCGGCGGAAGAATGCAGCAGAGCGGTCAGTGCGGCCAGTTTTTCGCGGGCGGTTCCCCTCAAGCCGATCAGGGGCTGTAGCCGGGCAATGGCCGTTTCGGGCAGGCCCTTGTCGCGGAGTTCGGCATTGACGTTTTCCGATCCGATCTTGTCCAGTTTGTCGATGGCCACCGTAATGTCGGCTATGCGTCCGGCTTCACCGATGATTTCGGCGATGCCGGTAAGTATCTTCCGGTTGTTTATTCGGATGCAGACACGGATCCCGAAACGGCGGAAGACCTCGTCCATGATCTGTATCAGTTCCACTTCGTTAAGCAGCGAGTCCGATCCGACGACATCGCCGTCACACTGGTAAAACTCGCGGTAACGTCCTTTTTGCGGACGGTCGGCACGCCATACCGGCTGTATCTGGTAACGCTTGAAAGGGAACGTGAGTTCGTTGCGGTGCTGTACGACGAAACGGGCAAAGGGCACCGTCAGGTCATAGCGCAGACCCTTTTCGCAGGCTTTCGCCGCAAAGCGGGCAGGGTTCCTCTCCTGCAGTTCCCCATCCGTAACGCCGGCGAAGCAGTCGCCCGAATTGAGTATCCTGAACAGCAATCTGTCGCCTTCTTCGCCATACTTTCCCATCAGGGTGGACAGGTTTTCCATGGCGGGCGTCTCAATCTGCCGAAAACCGAACAGGTGGTATACGTTGCGGATGGTATCGAAAATATAGTTGCGCTTCGCCGTTTCTTCCGGCGGAAAATCCCGCGTCCCCTTGGGAATGGATGGCTTCTGTATCATGTCCAGCTGCCGTATTAATTCCGTCTTCCACCCAAGAGTATCATCACATAGTATAGCAGCGTGGCCAGCGAACCCAGCGCGGCTACCACATAGGTATAGGCGGCCGAGCGGAGCGCGTCTTCGGCCATGCCGTGCGTTGCAACGTTGGTGATGCCCGTGCCGCGCAGCCATGCCAGCGCCCGCTGACTGGCATTGATTTCGACCGGGAGGGTGATGAAGCTGAAGAGCGTCGTCAGGGCAAACAGGATGATGCCGAAGAGCAGGAGTTGCGGGAAGATTTTTAGTGTGAACATTCCACCTAACAGTATCCACTGCACGATGCCGGATGAAAAACTCACCGCCGGCACCAGAGCCGACCGCAATTTCAGGGGCGCATACGCTCCTGCATGTTGCAGGGCGTGACCGCACTCGTGGGCGGCCACGGCGGCGGCGGCGATGCTATTGCTGAGGAAGACCGACTGGCTGAGATTTACCGTTTTGTTGAGCGGATTGTAATGGTCGGTCAGGTGACCGGCCACGGAAGTGACCTTCACGTCGTAAACGCCGTTTTCGCGCAGCATCCGTTCGGCCACGTCGCGTCCAGTCATGCCGCCCGGCAGCGGAACTGTCGAATATTTTCCGAACTTGGACTTCAGCCGCGCTGAGACGGCCCAGCTGAGTAGTGCAATACCGATAAAAATTATCCAGTATAAAGAAGATGTCATAATCATAATTCTTTCCTTTTTAAATGTTCATATTTCCTGTCTGCAAAAATCCTGCCAGTCGACAAAATGGCAGGTGGCATGGCTTGTCCTGCCGGGAGTGGCGGATGTCAGTTGTCGCCCTTTTCGGGTTTGGCCGTGAATATGCGCGCTTTCGACGCATTTTCGATGGCTTTCACCGCAATGTTCCTACCGCTGGCGGCGCAGATTTCTTCCGGTTTCTTAAATTCGGATAGTGTCCATGTTGGGTAATGTCCACGATCCATTAATGTAAAATTTTATATAGTTGATAATCAAGGCAATATTTAAATTCGCGATATAGATATATAACTCTGATTTCAAACTGTTTAAAAATTATATCAATAAAACATGGACACTATCCTGAAATCATGCAAATTAAAAAAACACAGTTCAGACGTTTTTATTATCTTTGCGGAGTATTTATATTAAGTGTAAAATAAAAAGACAATGAAAATTCAGGCAAGAAACTCGAACGAAGTCATCTGGAAGGATATATATGCGCATGTCAAGCTCCCCGTACAGTTGGCGCCGCTTCAGGAAATATCGGCCAATCTCTGGTGGGCCTGGAATCATGAAGCAACCGATCTTTTTGAAAGGATCGACTCTGCACTTTGGGAAAAAACGGAAGGTAATCCGGTACTCTTCCTTCAGAAACTGGCCCACCGGCAAATGAATGAACTGATGGCCGATCAGGATATGATGAACCACATCCATGCGGTATACGACCAGTTCACGACCTATATGCAGGCGCAGCCGGACCGGACAAAGCCGTCGATCGCCTATTTCAGCATGGAATACGGACTGACCCATGTGCTGAAAATCTATTCCGGCGGCCTGGGCATTCTGGCCGGCGATTACCTGAAGGAAGCCAGCGACAGCAACATCGACCTTGTCGCGGTCGGCTTCCTGTACCGTTACGGCTATTTTACGCAGACCCTGTCCATCGACGGCCAGCAAGTGGCCAACTACGAAGCACAGGATTTTGAACAGTTGCCCCTCGCGCAGGTACTGGATACGGCCGGCGTGCCGCTGCTGCTGGAAGTGCCCTATCCCGGGCGCGTCGTTTACGCGCATGTCTGGAAAGTCAGCGTCGGACGCATCCCGCTTTACCTGATGGATACTGATATTCCGGAAAACAGCGAATGGGATCGTTTTATCACCCATCAACTTTACGGTGGTGACTGGGAAAACCGCATGAAACAGGAATACATGCTGGGCATCGGCGGGATGCTGCTGCTGAACAGACTGGGCATCCGCAAGCAGGTATACCACTGCAACGAGGGACATGCCGCCCTGATCAATGTGCAGCGACTGGTGGACTACATCCAGCTCGAAAAACTGGATTTCAACGAAGCGCTGGAAATAGTCCGCGCTTCGTCGCTCTACACCGTGCACACGCCCGTCACAGCTGGACACGACTATTTTGACGAAGACCTGTTTGGAAAATACATGAGCGAATTCCCCGCCAAACTGCGAATCGGATGGGCCGATTTCATCGACATGGGACGCGAAAATCCGGGGTCTTCGGAGAAATTCTGCATGAGTACCTTCGCGCTGAACACCTGCCAGGAAGTTAACGGCGTAAGCTGGCTGCACGGCGTGGTGTCCCGGCAGATGTTTGCCCCGGTATGGAAAGGGTACTTCCCGGAAGAACTCCATGTCGGACACGTCACCAACGGGGTGCACATGCCGACCTGGACGGCTTCCGAATGGAAAATATACTACGCTAAAATCTTTGACAGAAATTTCATGAACGACCAGTCCAACAAAACCATCTGGGATGCCATCCAACTGGCAGCAGATTCGGAAATATGGGAAATACGGAAAAAACTTAAAAACAAACTGATTGATTATATCAAGCTTGAATACCGGGACAACTGGCTGAAAAATCAGGGCGACCCGCTGAAAGTGGTTGCGTTGCTCGAAAAAATCAATCCGAACGCACTGCTGATCGGCTTCGGACGCCGTTTTGCCACCTACAAACGGGCGCATTTGCTCTTTACCGACCTGGACCGGCTGTCGCAGATCGTCAACAATGAAAAGTGCCCGGTACAGTTCGTGTTTACGGGAAAAGCTCACCCGGCCGACGGAGGCGGACAGGGGCTGATCCGGCACATCGTCGAGATTTCGCGCCGTCCCGAATTTCTCGGCAAGATCCTTTTTCTCGAAAATTATGACATGCGCCTGGCACGCCGGCTGATTTCCGGGGTCGACGTCTGGCTGAACACCCCGACCCGTCCGCTGGAAGCCTCCGGCACCTCCGGCGAAAAGGCGGAAATGAACGGCGTACTCAACTTTTCCGTTCTCGACGGATGGTGGTACGAAGGCTACAGGCCCGGCGCCGGATGGGCACTGACCGACCGGCGCACTTACGAAAATCAGGAATATCAGGACCAGTTGGACGCCGCAACCATTTACCACACGCTCGAAGACGAAATCATCCCGCTCTATTTTTCAAAAAACAGCAAAGGATATTCGCCCGAATGGATCCAGTACATCAAAAATTCCATTTCGCAGATCGCGCCGGACTACACCATGAAACGGATGCTGGACGACTACGTCGACCGCTTCTACGGCAAACTGGCAACCCGTTCGGCGGCGCTGGCGGAGAACGACTATGCACAGGCGAAGGAGATTGTCGAATGGAAGCGGGAAGTGGCCGCCCACTGGGATGCCGTTACGGTGGAGTCTTTCCGTTACGACGATTCGGTTTCCCGTATTATAGTTGGCGAAAACAATATCTTCCATATCGTGATCGACCGCAAAGAGATGAAAAGCGACCTGGGAGTCGACTTTGTCTGTACGAAGGAAAATCCAGACAGCTACCGAATGGAATTTATCTCTTCCACACCGTTCACACTGGTGAAGGAAGAAGGCTCCAGAGTCACGTTAAAACTGAATATAAAGGTTTCCGAATTTGGACACCTGAAAGTAGGGTTCCGCCTTTACCCGGCCAACGGCCTGCTGCCCCACCGGATGGATTTTCCCTACGTGCGCTGGATCCAGCCGGAACAGGGAAACCCTTTTCCCGCCTAGACGATTGATTTACTCATTTATAATATTACGACCTATGAACAAGTTATTTTTTACAACTGCATGTCTGGTATGCTTCACGGCAGTCCGGGCACAAACCGGTTATCCCGAGCCGGAGCG
>JAIRXI010000062.1 GCA_031268395.1 Tannerella sp.
CTCTCACCTTATAAGGTGGAAGACTCCCACCTTATAAGGTGAGAGCTTTCACTGAAAAAGGCAGACGGGCAGGAAACAGAAAAAAGCGAATGTATCACATTATAAAACAGAGGCCTATGGACACGGAATGAATCAAACCCCGGAAACGGACGGAAACGGACGGTATGACTTTCCGGCCGGATGCGCCGAAAGAGCGTAAACAGTACCATTTAAACAATAAATTAAAACTTGAAAACAAAAGAAGTATGATAAACAAATTGATTGAAGGCATGAAAAATGCCGGACTGAAAAGACTGAAAGGTCTTCTGCTCCTGTTCGCCTGCCTGACGGTAGCGGGAACGGGAACAATGAGTGCGCGGGACGGAGCGGAAACGGCCGAGCCGCAGCAGGCGAAGAGCCGCATCACCGGAACGGTTGTCGACCGGACGGGCGAGCCGGTGATCGGAGCCAATATTGTGGAAAAGGGCGTGACGGCGCACGGGACGGTAACGGACGTGGACGGGAAATTCTCGCTGGAGGTGACTCCCGGAGCGACGCTGACCGTTTCCTATATCGGCTATGTGACGCAGGAAGTGGCGGTGGCCGGCCGGACCAGCCTGCAGATCGTGCTTGACGAAGACATGCAGGCGCTGGAAGAAGTGGTGGTAATCGGTTACGGCTCCCAGCGAAGGGCAGACCTGACGGGTGCGGTGGCAACGATAAGTGCGGATGTGATCGAAGACCGTCCGGTTACGAACCTTGGCTCCGCTTTGCAGGGCGCCATTGCGAACCTGAACATTACGTCGTCCAACGGAACGCCGGGACAGGGTGCCAGTTTCAATATTCGAGGAACGACGAATTTTGCCGGCACCGGGCCGCTGGTCCTGGTCGACGGCATCGAAATGGATCCGAACCTGCTCAATCCGCAGGATGTGAAGGATGTGACCATCCTGAAAGACGCGGCTTCGGCGGCCATTTACGGCGCGCGCGCCGCTTTCGGGGTCGTACTCATTACTACGAAAAGCGGATTTGTTACGCAGAAACCGGTCGTTTCGCTGAGTGCAAACTATTCTTTCAACAGGCCTACCGTACATACAACCTACATGAATTCGCTCGAGTATGTCACCTGGATGAATGATGCGAACATGACGACGAACGGGACAAACTACTTTGACGATCTGACCATGCAGTATGTCACGGCCTATTATAATGATCCCTCCGGCAATCCGTCCGTGTTCCATCATCCCAATGATGCGGCCAATACGTACCGTTACTCGGGCAATACGGACTGGTATAAGGCATTAAACAAGGACAGTTATCCCATTCAGCAGTACAATGTCGGCATTCAGGGCGGCAGCGAGGACGTGAAGTATTTTACCTCGGCAGGCTTTTTTCAGCAGGACGGGATTACCAAATGGGCGAATGAAGATTTCAAACGGTACAATATCCTGCAAAATGTGACGTATAAAGCGTCTGAATGGATTCAGATCGGACTGAGGACGGCGCTGAATGTGGTTGATCAAAATTCTGGCGGACAGAACAAATACGGGGACAGTTCGATTGGATCCATCATTGCGGGAGACAGCCGTCCGACCATGCCGCTGTATCATCCGGACGGCCATTTTGCCGGCTACTGTGGCGACGGCTACTTTACCAACATGGCGGCGTGGCAGTCGCAGGGTGGTTTTTCCAAGCTGAGGAAAAACGACATGTGGGCCACCGGGACGCTCAAGCTGACGCCGCTCGAGGGGCTTTCCGTCAACCTGGACTACACGTACAACTACTACATCTATTCGTTCAAGAATTTTGTGCGTGAATACTGGGATTACGATGCCGCCGGCCCGGCCGTGATTTTTCCGCATACCTCTCCCAATTCCGTATCGCACGCGCGGAGCGAATCGCAGTACGACGTATTTAATGCCTATGCGGAGTATGAAAAGAAATTTGGCGGGCGTCACTATTTCAAGGCCATGGCGGGCTTCAACCAGGAAGGCCGGACCAACCGCGGCGTGTCGCTGAGCCGCGCCAGCCTGATCAGCAACGAGATTCCCTATCTGGCGCTGGCCACCGGCGAACGTACGACAAACGATTTTGAAGAAGAGTGGCGTATCAGGGGCGCCTTTTTCCGGCTGGACTATATTTTCGACGACAGGTATCTGCTCAAGCTGACCGGACGCTACGACGGCTCGTCGCGCTTCCCGAAAAAAGACCGGTTCGCCTTTTTCCCGTCCGTATCCGCGGCCTGGAGAATTTCGAGCGAACACTTCTGGGAACCGCTCCGGTCGACGGTCAACGACTTCAAGCTCAGAGGCACATACGGTTCGCTCGGCAATCAGTCCGTCAGCGGCTATTACCCGTATATCTCCTCCTACGGAACCGGCCAGGTCGACTATCTGTTCGGCGGCGAAAAGCAGATGGCGGTCTATTCTTCCGGCCTGGTGAGCGACCAGCTGACCTGGGAGACGGTGAGCGAATACGACTTCGGATTCGACATCAGCCTGCTGGACAGCAAACTGACCGGGACGTTCGACTATTATCAGCGGGATACGAAAAACATGCTGACCAAGTCGAAAACGCTGCCGGCCATTCTGGGCACCTCCGAGCCTCAGGCCAATGCCGCCGACCTGCGGACACGGGGATGGGAAGCTGGCATCAACTGGCAGGACGGCCTGCCGAACGGTTTCAAATACACGGCGTCCCTGATTCTGTCCGACTATCAGGCAGAGATTACAAAGTATGACAATCCGACCAAAAACCTGTCGGACTATTATGAGGGACAGAAGATCGGCGAGATCTGGGGCTTCGTGACCGACGGCTTCTTCGGGACGGATGCCGAAGCCGCCGCATGGGACCAGTCCAAAGTGGTCGGTTACACGCAGCTGGCCGGCGACATCAAGTTTGCCAATATCGACGGAAAGCCGGGTGTGGATTACGGCGAATCGACGGTGACCGATCCGGGCGACCGCAAAATCATCGGAAACAGCACGCCCCGCTACAGTGTCGGACTTCGCGGCACGGGCGAGTGGAAGAATTTCGACCTGACGTTCTTTTTCCAGGGCATCATGAAGCGCGACATCATTGCAGACAGGGTATTCTATCTGAATCATTACACGTCGCAGTGGGCCGTCCCTCAAAAAATGAACACGGACTACTGGCGCGAAGACAATCGGGACGCCTTCTTCCCGCGTGCCAGGCTGAACGGTTCGGCGGTCAATATCAATCAGACGCATTTCCTGCAGAATGCCGCCTATGTCCGTCTGAAGCAGTTTGCGCTTGGATACACCGTTCCGGCAAGCATTACCCGGAAAGCGAACATTTCCAAGCTGCGGATCTACTTTAACGCCGAAAACCTGTGGGAATATTCCAAAATGCCGAGCACCTTTGACCCGGAACTGGCCGTTGCAAATGCATACCCCTTTATCCGGTCCTATTCATTCGGCCTGAATCTCAGTTTTTAAAGACATGTATGTTACACAAAATAAATAACAGTCAAAATGAAAGCATTAAATATATATTTCACCATACTCCTGCTTCTGGCGGGAATGTCGGGCTGTAACGACGGGTTCATGGAAAAGTACCCGCCGGACAAGATCAATGACCAGACCTTCTGGAAGACGGTCGACGATTTGAAGTCGTATGCCAATCAGTTTTACACGGGCGCCGTATTGAATGCCGTCAATAACTATCAGCGGGATAACGCCTCCGACAATCAGGCGCACATGAACAAGGACAGTTATATCTGGAACGAGTCGACCGTGCCAACCAGCGGCGGCGGCTGGGCAAAAGGCGACTGGTCGGGCATCCGGAACTGCAATTTCTTTCTCCAGCGCTATCATACGGTTGTCGATGCGGGAAGCAGCATCAATACGTATGTGGGAGAAGTGCTGTTTTTCAAGGCAGCTTTCTACTACGAGAAACTGCAGCAGTTCGGCGATGTTCCCTGGCTGACGGAAGACCTGTCGACATCGTCCGAAGAACTTTACGCGCCGAAAAATTCCCGCGCGGAAGTTACGGATTCCATCATCGCCTGTCTGGACAGGGCCATTGCCTTTTTGCCGGAAACTTCCGCGGACGGGCGCCTGACGAGTTATACGGCGCTGGCGTTCAAGGCGCGCGTATGTCTGTTTGAAGGCACTTTCCGGAAATATCACGGCCCGGGCGATTACGAGCGCATCCTCCGCCAGTCGGCCGACGCGGCGCAGCGGATCATCAGCAGCGGACGTTTCGAACTCTACAGCACGGGAAATCCGCAGGATGACTATCATGCCTTTTTCCAGTTGCTGGACATGACCGGTGTGAAGGAGGCCATATTCTTCGTCCGTTACGAGGCGGACAAGCGCCAGCACAACCGGGTACGCGAAACACGGGAATCAGGCTCCGGTATGACGAAGGATTTTGTCGAATCTTTCCTGTGCCGGACGGACGGACAGCCGATATCCCTGAGTGGAGACTACGGGGGAGACGCCACGTTTATGGATGAATTTGAGAATCGGGACTATCGGATGAAACAGATCATTTATACCCCCGACCGTCCCATATTTATTACCGAAAACGGGACAGAAGAATATGAAGAGTCTCCAATTTATACTAATCTGTCCTACACGGGTTATCGCATGTACAAGACCTATTCACCGCTGGCCGCCGACAACGAGTACATCAAGTGTACCATTGATGACTGTCCGTTCCGTTACGGGGAAGT
>JAIRXI010000074.1 GCA_031268395.1 Tannerella sp.
ACCAACGGGAATTTCCTGCTGAAACATTCTGTCGGCAGCCTGCCCCACAACTCGGAAGTAGACGTGCCCCTCACCTATGCCGACTACTACTACATTGAAGCGCTGCTGCGCTACAGAGACCTTCCGGACAAAACCGGTAAAAAATAAACAGAGAAAACAATGAAAACAGTGAAAAAAGCAATCACATCAGTTACCATACTGTTCCTCCTTTCGTGCAGCCTGCACGCCCAGGAGAGAAACCTGCTGAGCGGCAAATATTCCGCAGCCGAACTGCAGCACATGCTAATCCCCACAGAAGACTGGACGCCCTTCCCCCGGATCGACGATCGCGAAGGCTGGGCAAAGGCGAACGGAGACATGATGCAGGCATGCATCCGGACCGCCGAAGCCTCCATGGATTATGACTGGCCGTCCATACCCGCCACCCTGTCGCTGCTGTTTGTCCGCGACGGCAACAGGAGCCGCTACGAAGCCATCAGTTTCAGGAAACGGCACCTGCTGGCGACCATGATCATGGCCGAAGTCGCTGAAAACCGAGGACGTTTCGTCGACCCGATTATCAACGGCGTATGGTCCATCTGCGAAGAATCGTGGTGGGGCGTTCCCGCCCACCTGCCCGGCGAAAAGGATTATGCCGGACTGGCCGACGTATCCCGGCCCTTTATCGACCTCTTTGCCGCCGAAACGGGGAAAGTCCTTGCCTGGGCAGACTATTTCCTGGGAGACCGGTTCGACGCCGTATCCCCGCAAATCAGAAAGCGCATCCGCGGCGAGATCGCCTTCCGGCTGCTCGACCCGTTCATGGAGCGCGACCACTGGTGGACGGGGAAAGACGGCTCCATCCCCAACAACTGGAACCCGTGGATTTGCTCGAACCTGCTGAACACCGTCCTGCTGATGGAAAAGGACGGGCAGAAGCGCGCCGCCGTCGTGAACGAAATCCTGCACGTGCTCGACAACTTCCTCAATCCCTATCCCCCGGACGGCGGATGCGACGAGGGGCCGGGCTACTGGAACGTTGCGACCGCTTCGCTCCACGACAACATCGTCCTCCTGAACCTCGCCAGCAACGACGCCTTCCGGTATGTATATCAAAACGAAAAATTCAGGAATATGGGACGCTACATCTACCGTGCACAGGCTGGCGAAAACTACTTCCTGAATTTCGCCGACGCCTCTCCCCGCGCCGGCGTGGATGCCTGCATGGTCTACCGTTTCGGAAAGGACATCGACGACCGGGACATGATGGACTTCGCCGCTTTTTACCGTAAGCCGGGCGTCGCCGCTTCGACCGGAATACGGAGTTTGTGCGCCCTGTTCATGCAGGACGAATTTCAAAACGCCCCGCAGCGGCTTCCCCTGCCCCGGGAGGTATGGCTTCCCGACCTCCAGGTGATGGCCGTGCGCGACAGACAAGGCTCGAGCGATGGCTTCTACCTCGCCGCCAAGGGCGGACACAACAGCGAAAGCCACAATCACAACGATATAGGAAACTTCGTCGTCTTTTACGACGGGCAACCGCTCCTGATCGACGTCGGTTCGGGAACATATACAGCCCGGACATTCAGCGCCGGCCGCTACGACATCTGGTTCAACCGTTCGGATTACCACAATCTCCCCACCATCAACGGCTGTACGCAGCAGCCGGGACGCCGTTTCGAAGCCGTCGCCGCGAGCTGCCGCGCGGGAAAATCGTCGGCCACCTTCTCGCTCGACCTGGCGAAGGCCTATCCCGAAGAAGCGGCCGTGAACAGTTGGAAGCGAACGGTGACGCTGAACCGCGGGAAAAACGTAGTCATCCGCGACATGGCCGACCTGAAGAAAGCCGGCTCCGTCGTCCAGCACCTCATGACATGCTGCCCGACAGAAGTGACGCAGCCCGGCAGACTCATCATCCACGCCCGGACGAAAGACGGACAAAAGGCGGATTTCGCCCTTGACTACAGCCCGGAGCAGATGAGGGCGGAAGTGGAAAAGATCGCGTTTTCGAGCGAAGAAGATGAGGGCGTCCGGAATAACTGGAGCGACGGGATTTACCGTATCAGCTTCCACATGACGGCGCCCGGACTGAAGAATACCTGGACTTTTCATCTCGGAAAATTTTAACGGAGCAAAAGCACATGAAGACAATCATTGGAAAAACGGGCAGCATGGTTATCACGGCCGGCATCTGGATGCTGCTGCTGCAGGCCTGCAGGCCGGAAACGCCGCGGCAGGCGGAAACGGCGGCGCCGGAATATTACGTGGCAGCCTATGTCTGGCCCTCCTGCCATGACGGAGAACTGAACCGCCTGATATGGCCCGACGGGACGGGCGAATGGGAAGTGATCCGGAAAGGCAGCAAACGTTTTGACGGACATGCCCAGCCGCGACAACCACTGTGGGGCTACGAAATGGACAACGACCCCCGCGTGGCGGAAAAATGGATCGACGCCGCCGCCGATCACGGCATCAACGTCTTTATCTACGACTGGTACTGGTACAATGAAGCGCCGTTTCTGGAAGATGCCCTCAACAGCGGGTTCCTGAAAGCCGAAAACCGCAGCCGGATGCAGTTCTGCCTCATGTGGGCCAACCACGATGTCTACCGGAGTTTTTTCAACGTACACCGCTACGGCGGCGAAAGCTCAATGCTGTGGGATGCCCACGTGGACTGGAAAAGCTACAAAGCCCTCGTCGAGCGGGTCATCAGCCGCTACTTCAAACAGCCCAACTATTTCAAAATCGACGGCAAACCGGTATTTTCCATCTTCGATACGGACAAACTGCTGGAAAGTTTCGGCGGAAGCCTGGAAGAGACTTGCAGGGCGCTCGACTATTTCAGGGAAGAAGTGAAAAAGGCCGGATTTCCCGGACTGCATATTCAGTGGAACCAGCCTTGGGGGGCGATGATGTCGAATGACCGGGCCACACAGTTTTCCGGAAGGATAGACTCGATGGGATTCAACAGCACAACCATGTATAACATGGGCGGATTCAACAAAGACTATCTGGCATACGGTGCCAATGCCTTCCGCATACTCGAGCGGATGGACTCCGTCCTAAATGTCCCCGTTTTCCCCTGCGTCTCAATAGGCTGGGACGATACGCCGCGTTTTCCGGACAAGGACGCCGACAAAATCGTGCATTACAACAATACGCCGACCAGTTTCGCCATGCTGCTCCTGAAGGCAAAAGCATACGCCGACCGCCATCCCGAACAGCCGAAACTGATTGTCGTCAATTCATGGAACGAGTGGGTGGAAGGTGGTTACCTGCTGCCCGATATGCTGAACGGATTCGGCTATCTGGAAGCGGTAAAAGACGTGTTTGTGGACGGGAAATACGACGCCGTTCCGTCAAGTGCCCGTCGGGAATTCCCCGGTCATTAAGAAACATGAAACAATGCGAATTAAGGGTTGAATCTTGATTAAAAAAAGTGCTGAATAACAGCAAAATAATTCTCCAGGCATTTGCATATATCAGTGAGAATCATTAAATTAGAGGAATATTTACTGCAATAAATCTCTAATGATGACTCCCACGGATAATACGACAAAGTCAGTGAACATTTATTGTTATGTATGCGAACAGTACGAAAAAGAGTTACAATATCTCTGCCAGCGGTTCAGCAACAGCAGTAAGCCGGAATTTACAGACCGGGAAGCGATTACAGTTTACCTGTATGCAATGAATATGGAACATCGTTTCAAAGTCAGGCATATATACGAATTTGCAGGCGAGCATCTTCGTTCACGGTTTCCAAAATGGCCCTCATATCTGGCTTTCATTAATCGTATCAACAGATTAAATGAAGCTTTCAAAGGAATGACGAAACCCGTTTTGACACATTGCCAGCCACCTGACTGCGATACAGGCATAATGCTTACTGATTCCATGCCGCTAATCACCTGTTCGGGCAAACGCAAGGCAAAGGTTGCCAAAGAAATTACCGGTAAGGGATTCTGTTCAGCCAAAGGCACGTATTATTATGGATTAAA
>JAIRXI010000119.1 GCA_031268395.1 Tannerella sp.
GGCGTCCGATTCCCCGGACGTTAACGATCCTTTTCCCGAACGACCGGCAACTGCTCAGGCAGCCCGTTTACGATGTGGTTCCGGACGAAATGGCGTCGAGTTCTTTCAGGATGCGTTGCACGTCCTCGTCCGTTGTGGCGAGTTTCGACTTGCAGATTCTTATCAGTTGCGCCGCCCGCCCTATTTTTGCAGACAGTTCGTCTATGGAAACGTCGCCGCGTTCGAACGTGGCCACGATCCGTTTCAATTCTTCAAATGCTTCGGCATAATGTGTTTCCGTGTTCATGATTCTTTTGTTTCAATGGTTTGTACCGTACTGACGAGAGCGCCTTCGTATACAATGGTTTTCAGCACGTCGCCCGCTTTCAGGCCGTCCGTGTTCCTGACGACCCGACCTTCGTGGAGCGTCATGCTGTAGCCCCGCTTTATCACTTCCCTGGGGTCGAGACGGTTCACGCTCCGGGTCATATTTTCCAGACGGACGGTTTCTTCGCGAATCAGTTGCCGCGCCCTGTCCGAACATTTCTCCTGCAGCCTGGCGACGAGGTTTTCGCGTTGTCGCAGCACGTTTTCGACGACCGGGCGCAACTGTCTCGTTTCCGACACGAAGCGCATCTTTTCGTGCTGGAGGATGCGGCCGGGAAAATGCGCAAGTGTCTGCACCGCCCGATTGACCGGATCGGAGAAGTTGTGAAACGCCTGGATGAAGAAGTCCGCCAGATCCGTAGGTGTGATGAGGTTTTTGTACGCCGCCATCTCCGTCACGGTGGCATTCGTGATGTGTCCGATGCCGGTCAGGACGGGGAGCGGAAACAGTGCAATCTCGCGCGCCAACTGATAGTGGTTGTACGGCGCCAGGCCCACTTCTCCACCGCCGCCGCGAACGATGGCCACCGCGTCGAAGTGGCGCTGCACCGTCCGGATACGGTTCAACTGCGTGCTGATGGAGCGCACGATGCCTTCGCCCTGAAGTACCGACGGAAACAGCATGTGGAAGAACACGTATCCCCACGAATTGCCGTCCATTTTACCGAGAAAATCCTGGTATCCCTTGCTCGTTTCGACGGAGATGATGGCGATCCGCTGCGGCAGCAACGGCATCTTCAGCGCCCTGTTCCGGTCGAAGATGCCTTCCGCACGCATCCGGAGGATGGTTTCCTGTTTTTCCCGCTCAAGGTCGCCGAGCGTATAGCTCGGATCGATGTCGAGGATGTGCAGCGCCAGTCCGTGAGACGCGTCGAACACGATTCTTGCCAGAAACAGAATCTTGACGCCATCCTGAAGCGACGTGTGGAGCGTCTGGCGGAAGAGGGCGTCAATGCGCCGGTAGTCGTCTTTCCACAAGGTCGCCTGCATCTGGGTAACGATTTTCCCGTCCCGCTTTTCGACAAGATCGGGATAGCAGTGTCCCGAATGTTTGTAGAAGTTCAGCTTGTTCATTTCCGCCCTGACCCAGAAACCGCTCTTATATCTTTCCGTGAGCGTCTTCCGTACATTTTCCATCACCTCCATCAGGGAGAAAACCTTTTTGTCCTTTATTTTTTCCGACATCCTGCGGCGCGTGCTTATTCCGTTTTTGTCCAGTCATATCCGGCCAGGAAATCAAAGTCTTTCCGGCAGGAAGCATACACGTCGCCGCCTGTTTCCTGTTCGACGGTCAGATCTTCCAGTCCGTAGGAGGCGGCCAGCGCAAACAGTTCGTCGTAGGGCACATCGCCCTGCCCCACTTCCGTATAGCCCGTTCCCCGTCTGAAATCGGACGCATGCCACGAAAGGAAGCGTCCCGGATAGCGGCGCATGTACGACAGGATATCCCCGCCTCCGTTCGCCACGTGTCCCAGATCCATCTGAAAGAATACCAGCGCGGGTTCGGTGTTTTCGACCAGCAGGTCGTAAAGCGCTTCGCCGTCCACCGGCTTGAACTCCGAGTAATGATTGTGGTATCCGAACCGTATACCGCCCGCCCTGCACAGTTCTCCGATACGGTTGAACTGTTCGGCGACGCGCTTCACCTCGTCCGCCGTCTTTCCCGCCGGCAGGAACGACTGTATCAGCCGCCGACCACCCGCGGCGTTCATTTCGTCGATGCTTTTCCGCCAGTAGTCCCATTCCCCGGCCTGCACGTCCGCCGGCAACAGGCCCGTGCCGCAATGCGTACCGGAGAGTTTCATGCCCGCGTCGCCCAGCATCCCGCTCCATTCCGTCAGACGTTTTCCCAGGAACACGCTGCCGTCGAAACCATACGCTTCGGCATACGCATACCCCATGTCCGCGAGCCGTTTCAGACACCCCGCATGATCGGCAGGCAGCGTCTCGCGGATACTGTACAGCTGGAGACCGATCCTGCGCCTGCCGCCAACGCCCGGCATCACCTCCGACGGCCATGCCATCCCTTTCAGTCCGCAACACGCCGCCGCGGCGACGCCCGCGCTACTGCGAATAAAATTTCTTCTGTTCATTTCCGTTCCGTTCTTTTATTGTAAAAATTATGTTCGATGCAAAATTAATGAATTTTTTTGCGCAAATGGATAAATAGGAAGTATTTTTCACGGGAATTTTTACGGAAAGCCGGCGCCAACAAAGATGAAGATCAATTCTTCCGTTTGCGCGCAGGAAAAGCCATCGCCGTAAAGACGGAAATCGCCCCGATTTAACATCCCCGCACCCGATATTTAACACACGAAATCCGACAAATCAAAAACCAAACCGTTATCTTTGCGGAAAAAAATATCATGCACGTTTCGACGACATACCGCAACGCCGGCAGCACGCCCGGCATCGTCCGGTGGCTGCTGCGCCGCCTGTGCGCGCTTGCAG
>JAIRXI010000186.1 GCA_031268395.1 Tannerella sp.
GGTTCACGGGTAAAATCATGTATTCATGGAACAAAGCGCTTGATGACCGCCACACGGCAAACCTGCCTTTCGGACAGACAATCCCCCATCGTTCGTCCACATTCCGCCCAGGCTTCCGCAGTGGAACGTTGAAAATTGAAAATTATAAATACACAATGCCCCCCGTTCATCGTTCCCGTCGTTTCTCATTAAGGAAAAAACGGCTCGCAACGCACGATGGCCCGTCCCAGCCGGGACGGTCCTTCCTTAACGATGAATGACCTGGATTGCTTCGTTCCTTACAATGACGGCCCGCAACGCACGATGGCCCGTCCCGGCCAGGGACGGAATGTTGGTAGAAAACGGCCCGCAGCAGAATCACCCGTCCCGGCCGGGACGGACTGTGGAGGAAAAGCGGGGCACGGCGGACACCTGCCGGGGCTGTGTCCATCCGCTGTCTTACCCCGCGCGAAATAATTCCGTTCTGATCACATTCCGTCCCGGCCGGGACAAGCCTTTGTTCCCAATAAAAAAGGGTTGCATATTCAAACAAATTCATACCTTTGTGTTTTACAGAATCAACGTTCAAAACAATACAAACTGTAATTTGAAATAAATGAATATTCCTGCCATTCGTATTATTTCCAACCGGCTGGCGTCGACACAACTCCAGACGCCGCATGAAGTGGTGGCCTGGATGGGCGCCGTGCAGGCGCAAAACTGCGGAATGTCGAAATGGGCTGTTGGCGTTCGATTAAAAAACAGCACCTTGACGGACATTGACGCCGCCCTTGCCGAAGGTGAAATCCTCCGTACCCATGTCATGCGTCCGACCTGGCATCTGGTCGCCGCCGAAGATATTCGCTGGATGTGCGAACTCTCGAAAAAATCAATCAAAGCGGCAACGGCGCACCGGGACCGTCAACTCGAAATCGACGAAAAACTGTACACAAAAGTCAATCATCTGCTCGAAACGATGCTGCGCGATAACAACCACCTGACGCGCATCGAAATTTCCAGCCAACTCCGCGCGAAGGGCGTCGCAACAGACACGTCCCGGATGATTCATTTTATGGTGCGAGCCGAAGTCGAAGGAATCGTTTGCAGCGGTATCGACCGGGGCAAAAGCCAGACTTACGCGCTGATAGAAGAGCGGGCCAAGCCTGCAAAAAAGCGGAACCGCGACGAGGCTTTGGCGCTTTTGGCGCATAATTACTTTCAAAGCCATTCGCCGGCAACGCTTTCCGACTTCGCCTGGTGGTCGGGCCTGTCGTCGGCGGACAGCAGGCAAGCCCTGCGCTCGATTGAAAACGAATTGACCGGAGAGCCGGTTGAAAATCAAACGTATTTTATTCACCAATCCCTGAACACCCGCCTGAAACTTCCCGAAAGCGTACACCTTTTGCCTGCATTCGATGAATATATCATTGCCTACAAAGACCGGACGGCGGTTATTGCCGCGGAATATCAGCCCAGGGCATTTACCAAAAACGGTCTGTTTTTCCCTGTCGTTTTGCACCACGGGAAAGCCGTTGGCGTTTGGAACAAATCGATTAAAAACAATGATGTCAAATTTGATTACGACTGGTTTGAAAAAGATGGTTCCATAACAAACGCCTTGCTGGAAGAGGCGGAAAACCGGTACAGGATATTGTTGCATCATGGCAGGCACGCAGATGACGCAGACGGTCATGATGGACGCAGATCAGGGCCGTAAAATCTGCGTCAATCAGGATAATCTGCGTCGTCTGCGTGCCTGCTGACGGACAGTCCCGGTTCCAAATCCGGATATTTATTTAAATTTGCAGTCAGAATAAACATCAAAATAGAAAACAGTATGAACAAAAGCATTTATTTATTGGTCTTCGTGTGCGGGATGGCGCTGTCCTGCGGGCAGTCGAACAGCAACTTCGTCCCCACGAAACTTCAGTGTGAATACCGGACAGACCCGGTCGGTATGGATGTCCCTTCACCCCGTTTCGGGTGGCAGCTGCTCGACGACGGACACGTCAGGGGACAGTCTCAGACGGCATACAGCATCCTGGTGGCGAGCAGCCTCGACAGGCTGACGGAAACCGGGGCCGATGTGTGGAACAGCGGCAAGGTGAACGCTTCGCAGCCGGTTTCGGCGCCTTTCGGAGGAGAAAAACTGCGCTCGAGCCGCGCTTATTTCTGGAAGGTAAGGGTATATGACAAAGACGGCAAGCCTTCGGAATGGAGCGAACCGGCACGGTTTGTGACCGGCCTGCTCGACCCGGCCGAATGGAACCCGGCCGAATGGATGAAACATCCGTCGGCTAAACGCACCCAGCATATCTGGTTCCGCAAAAACATGCATCTCGACAATGAGCCGCAGGCCCTGTTTGCACACGTCGCATCGCTCGGGCATCATGAAATTTACGTCAATGGCGAAAAGGTGGACGACAGCGTGCTCGCTCCGGCGCTGACCGACTTTCAAAAACGGCTTTTCTACGTGACTTACGACATCTCCCGACTGCTCAAAAAGGGCGACAACACGGTTGCCGTCTGGTTTGCGCCCGGCTGGGCAAGTTATGACTGCTTCCAGCTCACGCCGCTTTTGCGGGTGAAGGTTGACGGTCGGGATGCCGCCGGACAGACGGTAACCCTCGGTTCGGATGCGACATGGCGCTGTGCCGCCAGCAGCAGCGAAGATGTCCTCGAAACATTT
Source organism: Tannerella sp. (assembly GCA_031268395.1). Lineage (GTDB taxonomy): Bacteria > Bacteroidota > Bacteroidia > Bacteroidales > Tannerellaceae > Tannerella. The sequence continues at coordinate 2,669 of JAIRXI010000186.1, forward strand.
ACATTCAATAATAACGGCGGCGAGATCGTAGATGCCCGCAACGAAAATCCGGACTGGAACCGGCCGGGCTTCGACGACTCCCGGTGGGAAAACGCCGCAACGCAGGATTGCAGCCTTGAACTCCTTGCGCAGGACATCCCGCCGTCGCGTATCGTTGAAACGCTCCCGGCAAAAGCAGTCACCGATCTTGGCGGAGGAACGTACAGGATCGATTTCGGAAAGAATGTTACGGGCTGGCTGAACCTTAAATTTCACGGCCTTTCTGCGGGCGACACCGTCACGATCGGTTCCGCCGACGACGAAGAATCGCTTTGCGATTTCAATATCCGCAACTTTTACGTTGCATCGGGCAAAGACGGCGAAGCCTTTCAGAACCGCTTTAATTACGTCGCGGGGCGTTACGCCAGCCTGGCAGGACTGAAGCAGCCGCCCAAACCGGAAGACTGCGTGGCGTATGCCGTCAGTACCGATTTGAAGCGGACGGGATCGTTCAAAAGTTCCAACGAACTGTTCAACCGGATTTACGAAACGGACATCCGGACCTTTTTTGCAAACACACAGGAAGGCTATACGTCCGACTGTCCGCACCGCGAACGCTGCGGTTACGGCGAAGTGGCGACCGCGTGCTCGTGGGGACTCGGCCTGCCGAATCTTGATGCCGGGGCTTATTACCGCAAGGTGATCCGCGACTGGGCAGACGTTCAGACCGAAGACGGCTGGGGACGGCATACCGCACCGCAGCCGAACAGTGTACACTACGGCGGCGCAATGTGGTCGAGCGCCGGAATGAACGTCGCCATGCACCATTACCAGCATTACGGCAACAGGCAGGTCGTTGAAATGATTTACCCGACCGCAAAGCGCTGGCTGGAATTTCTCCATGCACATACGGACGGCGGACTGCTCCGGCAATACCATACCTTCCAGGGAGGCCATTTCCTTGGCGACTGGCTCGCGCCCGGTTCCCGCAACGAATGGGGGACAAGCATCGAAGCGCTTTATTTCAACAACTGTGTTTACGCAATGAACCTGGAAACGTTCGTCCAGTTCGCAAAACTGCTTGGACACGCTGACGATGCGGCGCTGTACGGCGAACGGCTCGACAGACTCCGTCCGGCCATTCATGCCGAATTTTACGACGCCGAAAATGCGAAATACTGTAATGGGACGCAGGTGCAAAACGCATTCGCCATCCTGACCGGCGTCACGCCCGGGGCCGAACTTGCGAAAACGGCGGCTTACATTCACGACGACCTGAACGGCGCGCATCCGTATTTCGACATGGGAAGCTCCGGTCTGACCGTGCTGTTGAAGTATTTTGTCGACCATCCCGAAGAAGGCCGGACCGTCGCGAAAATCCTGAACAGAACGGAATTTCCCGGTTACGGATATTTCATTGACAAGGGCGAAAGCACGTGGCCCGAAGACTGGAAGATCGACGTGCCGAGCAAGATACACACCTGTTATACGGGCATTTCGGGCTGGCTGGTCAAGGGGCTTTGCGGTATTCAACCCGACGGGAATCAGCCGGGTTACAAACATTTCATCATACGCCCGGCGATTGTAGACGAAGCCTCTTTTGCCGAAGCGTCGGTCGAATCGCCCTGCGGTCAGATTTTCAGTCGCTGGGAACGCAAAGACGGCAAAGTCATCCTGTCGGTGACGGTTCCGCCCGGCACGTCGGCGACCGTATATATTCCCGCTTCACAGCCCGGTCAGGTGACCGAAAGCGGCAACCTGCTGGACGACGCCGAAGGAATTACGCAAAAAGACGCTGGAGACGGCTATGTGGCAGTCCTGGCCATATCGGGGAAATATGAATTTGCCGCTCCGTATTGACCGGCAGGCAACCTTCTTGCGACAGTTCAGGATTACGAAATAAATAACATGTCTGTGCCCGTCACCGGCGAAAAAGAGGCTGACACAGGCTGGCCTGAAAAAAAAGATAACCGGATTTTTCCGATCCGGTTATCTTTTTGCCCGCGCGCGATCAGCACTTGAGAATAACTATATGTCACCGACAACATAAGTGACACAAAAAACAATACATTTTTTTCATGATTACTTGTTTGTCAATGAGTCTATGTAAATATAAAAAATAGTAAGTCCGCCTATGGGCGATGTTTTATCGGACGGATAACAGGTTCCACTGAATATCACTTCCCTTTTAGTCTCTTTCGGGAGATTGTCATCAAATTCTTTTATCAGATATACATTTTCGCTGTCTATCGTTCCGGGTATCACATGCGAAATCCCCCACATTTTATGTTGGGCATAATAAGACAATACTCCGGACAGGCCTGTAACCGTTTCCCCGGAAACAGGCACTTCTTCGGCGCTGTTCAGAACCAAATCCGTTTCCTTCTCTTCGTTACTCCCCATACCAGCATCCCCCGAGCATCCATATACTGCCATCAGTAGACATAACACAATGATTTTCTTCATATCAAGTTCCTCCTTTATTTATTATGATTATACGCCAAAGATAATTATTTATTTCAAATATCAAGACAGTAGCAGCCATGTTTTAATGTTGATTATTTAGTAGAACCGGACGAATCGGCCGGTCACGTATCATTTAATCGGCCCGGACACCTTCCGAAGAAAGAGAAAATCTTCTTATCGGGGGAAAATATGGTATAGAGGAAGATAACTGCAGTCCGAGACACCGTACCGGACGGGCATTCCGTAACACCTGCGTTTCTCAAAGAAACCGGTCAATCGGCTGGAGGCTTTCCTTTCCGCTTTCTTTTATCCTTTGCGGGCATCGTTCTTCGTTTTATCGTTTATCGTTCGCAAAACATTGTCCGAATGTTTATATGAATCAAACTACAGGGACTGCTCCACATCGATCAAGGTCCATCCGGAGCCGGGCTTCAGCGTTCTCAGGCCAAGTGAATCCATTGCATAAATCTTGAATGAATCGGCATTTGCCAGGGGGAAAGCGCCGGAAAAGCCGTCACATTCAAAAACTATCCAGTGTTGAATCTCGTTTTCAGAGATTTTATTCTCTGTGATCATCATTCTTTTTAGCCGGTTGGTTTCAATGAAATTACCTGTCGGCAACCTGAAACAACTGCTTGATAAATTCGAGCAGCTCAAAAAGGTGATAGAGCCTTTGGCCAGGGACAGTATATTCCCCTCTTTTGTATAAACGGTTGAATCTTCAATTTGGGGAGCCTCGGCGTCATGGTCGAAACAGATCTCTTTCAAATCTGTCAGGCGAATATACCCTTGTTTCCCTCTCTTGGGAAAAACAAAAGAAGGACAACTGTTTGACTTGACCAGCTCCATGGTTCCGGAAAGGCGGTTGCCGGAAATATCTTCTATTTCGATCTGATAAGCAGAACCGGCATGATTCATCATTCTTATCGCTGATATTTCCGAAAACGGTATACGTATGTCACTGGTAAAACCTCCGAATATCGACATTCTTCCATTATTGACCGTCGTATTTATGTTCGTATACGGAATCAGCCCGCCATGGAGATGAATTTCCAGTGCGTAGACAGAATTTGCCGGACACTGATATTTCTCGCCTGACAAGGCAGTGATTTCAGCAAGCCCCTCGCCGTAAAATCTGTTCCTGTCATTCTTTATTTCCGGCCATTTTATATGGGGCAGCGGAGTAGGGGCCGGTGCAGATTCGCTTTGCGGGCCAAACAGGTCGATACGGGCCAGTTGAGTGACAGGCAGCGAGAAACATCCATATTGATTGATCCCGATCAGGACAGGAATATGGTATTTTATGAATGTCTCCTCCTGAATCAAACCTGATTTCAGCTCAAAACCAAGCTTTATTGTTTTGTTGGTACCTTCTGCCGGCAGTCTGTTTATTTGCAATGATTTGAGCCTTCGAAATTCGATTTCCGAACTGCTTAAATGGATATTTTGAGTTCTTACCCGAAAAGGCATTCCGTTATGGGGATGCATATCCGACCAGGCAAGCATCGCTGACGGTACATAAAAAGAAATGCCGTCAGTGGTTGTAAGTAATGCCAGGTCGACAGGCGTTTTCAGCTGTTTGTCCTTATCAAATACTACCGATGAAATCTCCGACACCGGGATCGTTTTGTAGCTTTTGCCGGCCAACATGCCAAGTGTAAAATCGGAATGATTTTCACGATAATACCTTGTCCCGTCTGCCATGTACATAACTATGCCCAGTTTATGACCGTTATTTTCCGGAACAGATACCTCGAAAGATTTCATATTTTGGAAAGAGTAAAAATTTTCATCAGCGCCATAGCGGTAATTCTCCTCCGTCAATTTATCGTGAAATGAGATACCCGCGAAATTTCCATCGTTTCGCGGAACAATAAATGTATTGAGAGGAACCTCCAAAACCGTTTCGTCTTTCAATCTTATGGTGGCGGTTCCGGCAGGCATAAAGGGCATGATAATCGAAGAATCGAACGTAAGAGTTTGCTCTTTGTTTGTATTGTCGGCAATGGTTTCCGGTACGGTCAAGTCTGATTTTACGGATGCAGGAGAGCGGTACGGCGCTTCGGGTAAACGGCTGTTTTGAATGTGATTATTTTTACCGGATACAGTCATGGAGGCATTTTTATCCAGTGTCGCTTCGGGAACAACCTTTAGAAGTTTTTCAAAGAACAGTTCGTCCGTCTTGTAGGTATAATGGTGAATGGCCTGGTTCAAACCCAACTGGAGATTCATGCCGGGCGACATTTCCGTTGGCATGAGGTAAATACTCAACATCAACTTCCGGAAATTCAAGGCAAATGTAATTTCCCGGCGCACATTATCGGACGCCATGGAGTCGGGAGAAATAAACAGCATCACAGCGCTTGCCTTTGACAGATGTTCGGCAATAGATTCCGGCCATTCCGAACCGGGATCAATTCCTTCGTCATACCAGATACGGTAACCCATGTTATAGAGTTGTTTGATTATCGGAAAAACCTTTTCCGAATTTTTGTGAGCATAACTGATAAAGATGTATTCTTCATTGCCCTCACAGGCTTTAAATGGCAAAGCGCTCATTGTATTTCCGTTTTTTTAAGTTTATATTACTTATTCTGCCTTTATACATGCCCTGTCCGGCTTTATCCGGTCACACATCAGCATCGCCGTCCTTTTTCCCGGCATGAATACGTCCGAGATGCTGTGCGAGCTTGTTTTTATACTCGGTGGCATGGGCGTTGTATTCGGCGACGAATCCGGGCACGAAGTCCCGTCCGTGAAGATTGATCATGGCGTCGAGGCGGTCGGTAATCTGCTGGTAGACAGCGTCCAGTTCGCGCCGCACCTGCCTGACGCGCAGTTCAGTCTGCTGAGCTATTTCGCCCGTGCGTTCGTCGAGCAGCGCGGCCAGCGCCTGTGCAGCCTGTTCATGCGCCTCGATCCACGGACCGAGATTCATGGTCTCCACGTCGGCCGCCCGCGCCCGCAGGTCCTGCACAAGGTTGAAGGACGAGCCAAGTTCCTGCCGGTAAGACTCCCGCCCGATATTGCCGTAATGCTCGAATACGACAATGACGTTTTCGGCAGCCCGCCGCACGGTCATGTCGAAGTGGTGCAGGCAGGTGCGGACATATTCGTGCATACCGGAGAAGGAGACGTCAAATTTGTGGTCGGCCACGGCTATACGCGCCGTATCCGCGCTTTTGCGAATACGTTCCAGCGCCGTGGTCAATTCTCCGAGTCTGTGTCGGAACGGTATGATAAATAAACATATACCCAGCGATTCAACGTCGTAGCTGGTATACAGCTGATTGTTTTCGGTGTGAAAACGGAAATACAGTTCGTTTGGAAGGGATTTTGTTCTTACCCTGACCAGTTTTCCAGTTAATGATGCCATACGGTTCAATTAAAAATTACGGATTAAAAGTGATAAATAAACAGAAGACCGTCCACGGGATTGCGGGGGGACGGGTGACCTGCTGGAAATGCCTCCTGCACGGTTGCGGGAGACCTGTGACATGCGGGGCAGGCTTCCCGCAGGCGTGCGGGAGACTTGTGACATGCGGGGCAGGCTTCCCGCACGGTTGCGGCCGGTGATTTGCAGGCGGCAACGGTCATGCTTCCGCCTTTCCGGACAGACTTGTCCGGCAGAAAACGGTGTCCTGTCAGTGCGCAGGGCTGTAAATACAGTACATTTACCGTCAGCAAAAGTTAATTGTAAGGGAGGGGGTAATGAGCCGTACAACTTTCGCGCCGGGAAGAAATGGCTTCCGGTGAACATCCATCCGGTTGTCCTGGCGGGCATCCGTACGGCCGAATATGTATGACTTTTACTCACAGGCTATTTTTTCACCGCAAATATAGAATTTTTTTTTATACCGGAACGTGAGACGGGAAAAA
>JAIRXI010000212.1 GCA_031268395.1 Tannerella sp.
GTAAGGAACGAAGCAATCGCCAAACCACGCAGGGATTGCTTCGGGCTTCCCGCTTCGGCGATTGCTTCGTACCTCGCAATGACGGCGCACGACATTTTGAAATGCACCCCCATGCAGCGGGACGGAAGCCTGTGCTGTCGGGCGACAAGGAGTTTGCGTCGCCCGACAGAAGGTTTCCGTCGCGCGACGGAGAGTTTGCGTCGGGCGACAGAAAGTCTCCGTCGAGCGACAGAAGGTTCCCGTCGAGCGACAGAAAGTTCCCGTCGCCCGACAGGAAGTTTCCGTCGCGCGACAAAAGGTTTGCGTCGGGCGACAGAAAGTTTTCGTCGGGCGACAAGAAATTCCCGTCGAGCGACAGAGAGTTCCCGTCGGGCGACGGAAGGTTTCCGTCGAGCGACAAAGTGTTTCCGTCGGGCGACAGATGGCCTTTTTCGGGCCGGGTTGCCCGCCGTTCAGCGATTCAATCTCCGGAGACCGGAGCCGCCGGAGCTGACAAAAAAAAGTGTGCCGGGGGCAGTTTTCTTGCTTTGTCCGCTTCCCGACACACGCGGTAAAAAGGGATACACCTTTTATTTCACAACCCTGGCCAAATCTGTTCCCGCCTTAAACTTGACCGTTTTCCCGGCAGGGATCTGGATGATCTGCTTTGTGGCCGGATTGACGCCTCTTCGCGCAGACCTCCGAATTACATAAAAAGTACCGAAACCCAAAAGACCGACTTTCCCGTCCTGCGACATTTCTTCGGAAATCGTCTCAATTACAACGTTGACAGTCTTTTTTACTTCTTCCCTACTTTGACCGGTCTTCGCCGATACTTCCTTAATCAATTTCGTTTTGTTCATGTTTGCTATATTTACAGTTAATGACAAATTGTATAATCTACCTATACAACAAGCAAGCCGTTCTTTTGTTCAAGGCGGGCATTTCCCTTACATCCGTTTTTGCCACGGTGTTCCGGCCGGGCGGAGCACCCGCCTGTCCGTCTTTGTCTTTACATTCAGACTTTTGGCGTAATGCTTCACCTTGCTGGCCAGCGCCACGCATACTTCCTGACCGTGTTCGTGGAGGAAGCAGGCCAACTCTTTGTAATACGAACCGGTGGCCTCCATCACATACATGACAGGGCTGAGGTTACGGCCTTTTCCCGACCAATCCAAAAGCAATTGAAAGCCCCTGCCGTCATTAGCGACAGGGTGAGCCACTCCCACCTTGCCAGGTGGCTCGCAAATACCCTTTGCCGGAGCATGCAACAGCAAAGCCGAAATCCGGCCAATGACCCTTTTGGCATTGTTTATGCCTGCGCAGGAGAACAGGGCTATGAGGCCGGACGGCACAAAGCGCCATGCAGCAATTGAACGGTTTTGGACAGGACGTTTTTTTATCCGACCGGGCAGACCTGCTTCTCTAACTTTTCAGACTTGCCGGCATGGCTGTACGGATAAAAGCCGGGATATTCATAACCCGTTATTCCGTGACATTCCCTGTTTTTTTAAGCCCTTTTCCGCCATATTCACCAGAGCCGAAAAATAATCCTTACATTTACGGCCATAAAATTTTACGCCAATGAGAAAATCAATTTTACAGGCAGCGTGGATGTTTTGCCTGACATTCTCGGCATTTGCCCAAAGCGGGCTGGTGTATGAGACACGGACGGTGAAAAGCGACATCCTGAAGATGGAACGCAGGTATGCAATCTATCTGCCGCCGGGATATGTCGAGAGCGACCAGTCCTATCCGGTGCTGTATCTGCTGCACGGCTCCGGCGACGATCATACGGGATGGGTACAGTTCGGCCAGGTGCAGCAGATAGCCGACAGAGCCATTGCGGAAGGCAATGCGGCTCGCATGATTGTTGTCATGCCCGACGCCAATACGGGACGAAAGGGATATTTCAACGATATTCGCGGCGATTTCGATTATGAAGATTTCTTTTTCAGGGAACTGATTCCTCACATCGAAAAGACGTATCGCGTACGCGGCGACAGGCGTTACCGGGCCATCGCCGGTCTGTCGATGGGCGGCGGAGGAACGGTTTTCTATGCGCTGCATCATCCCGAACGGTTTGCCGCCGCTGCTCCGTTGAGCGCTACTACGGGCAGCTGGGAAATGGAACAGATGAAAACCCGGCTGGGAGAAGCGGCTTTCAACGTGACCGACGCCCGGCTGGAAGCTTATTTCCGGCGCCACAGCATCGAAGCCCTTCTCAAAAATGCTTCCGGAGAAGAACTGGAGCAGATCAAACGGATTCGCTGGTATGTCAGTTGCGGAGACGACGATTTTCTGTATGAGGGAAACAGCCTGCTGCACATTCTTTTCCGCAAAAATGAAATCGCGCACGAATATCGCGTGAAAGACGGAGGGCATACGTGGTCGTACTGGCGGATGGAATTGCCGCTGGTGATGGAATTTGTTTCCAGGTCGTTTACGCAGTACTGAGTATGAACGCAGCCAGGCAAAGAGACCGACGGCGCGGCGCAAAAGGCCCGGCTTTCGGTTTCGCCGTTGCAGAAACGGCATTCTTTTTCTACCTTTGTGCATTAAAACATTACAGCTGATGGATATTTCTGTGATAATACCCCTGTATAATGAAGCGGAGTCGCTCCCCGAATTGCAGGCATGGATCGAACGGGTGATGGAAGCACATCATTTCAGTTACGAGATTTTATACGTGAACGACGGGAGTACGGATGATTCATGGGAGATCATCGAGCAGTTGGCCATGCAGTCCCCGCATGTAAAGGGCGTCAAGTTCCGGCGGAATTACGGAAAGTCACCGGCCCTGCACTGCGGCTTCGAGCGTGCAAAAGGCGACGTGGTGATTACAATGGATGCCGATTTGCAGGACAGCCCGGACGAGATCCCCGAACTGTACCGGATGATCAGGGAAGACGGATATGACATGATTTCCGGCTGGAAGAAAAAACGGTATGACCCACTGTCGAAAACCATTCCGACACGGCTGTTCAATGCAACCGCCCGGAAGTTTTCCGGCGTCTCCCTGCACGATTTCAACTGCGGGCTGAAATCCTACCGCAGCGAAGTGGTCAAAAATATTGAAGTGTACAACGACATGCATCGCTATATCCCCTACCTGGCCAAGATTGCGGGATTCGGAAAGATCGGGGAAAAGGTCGTGCAGCATCAGGCGCGGAAATATGGAAAGACGAAGTTCGGAATGAACCGCTTCGTGAACGGGTATCTGGACTTGATTACCCTGTGGTTCACCTCCAGATTCGGGAAAAAGCCGATGCACTTTTTCGGACTGTGGGGCAGCGCGATGTTCCTGATCGGTTTCGTGGCGCTGGTCTACGTGCTTGTCATGAAACTGATTTCCCTGCTGCACGGCGACTTGCGGCCGCTGGTGACCCTTTCGCCCTATTTCTATATTTCGTTGACGGCAATGATCGTGGGGACGCAACTGTTTTTGGCAGGATTCCTTGGTGAACTGATCTCGCGCAATTCGCCGCAACGCAACAAGTATAAAATCGAAAAGGAAATCTGATGCGATCGCCGTATTTAAAAATAACAGAGACGGTGGAACGACACGCACGACCGACAGGAGCCGTAACGCTTTTAAAACATTAAACTATATAACAATATGAACAATATGCAACTGGCAGATTTGATACGGACGCGATGTTCCGTCCGGAGCTATTCCTCCCGCGCGGTGGAGAAGGAGAAAACGGATTACATACTGGAAGCCGCCCGGCTGGCACCCTCGGCATGCAACCTGCAACCCTGGCGCTTTGTCGTGGTCGAGTCGCCCGAAGGCCGGGAAAAGATACAGGCCTGTTACGAACGCGAATGGTTTAAATCCGCGCCGCTCTACATCATTGTGTGCAGCGACCATCATCATTCGTGGAAACGTCCGTTCGACGGAAAAGATCATGCCGACATCGACGTGGCCATTGCGACGGAACACCTCTGTCTGGCCGCAGCCGAGCAGGGTCTGGGCACATGCTGGGTATGCCATTTCGACGCGCCGCACTGCGCCCGCATCTTCCGTCTGCCCGAAGGCCTTGAACCTGTGGCGCTAATCCCCGTAGGCTATCCTTCCGAACCGGACCTCTTTGAGCGCACTCCCAAAAAACGGAAACCGGCAGACGAAGTGATCGTCCGGGAAAGTTTTTAAGAGAAGGGGCCATCCTTGTATGTATTAACGCCGGATGATCATGTAGACATTTATCCTCCTGTAGAAACAAACAGTTGTCCTGTGAAAATAAAAGACATTCTAACCGAAATAGAGCGCCTCGCTCCCCTGCCCCTGCAGGAAAGTTTCGACAATGCCGGCATACAGGCCGGAGACGTGGAACGCGAAGCCACCGGCGCGCTGATTTGCCTGGACGTGACGGAAGCCGTTGTAGGTGAAGCCCTGGAAAAAGGATGCAACCTGATTGTCTCCCATCATCCGCTGGCGTTCAAGCCCTTCAAGTCGCTCACCGGGCGGACGTACGTCGAACGCTGCCTGATGAAAGCCTGCCGGCACGACCTTGTCATTTATGCCGCCCATACGAATCTCGACAATGTGTGCGGAGGCATCAACAGCCGCCTGGCCGAACGGATCGGACTTCAGCAGACGCGCACACTCGGCCCGCTGAAGGACGCACTGCTGAAACTGTCCGTATTCGTTCCCGAAGCCCATGCCGAAACCGTCCGGAAGGCACTGTTTGACGCCGGCGCCGGGCATATCGGCAAATACGACTCGTGCAGTTTCAACCTGACGGGCGAAGGGACTTTCCGCGCCGGCGAAGATGCCCGGCCGTTCTGTGGCGCACCGGGCAAACTGCACCGTGAAAGAGAAATACGCATCGAAACCATCCTGCCGGCCTTCCGCAGGAGCGCCGTTACCCGCGCGCTGCTTTCCGCCCATCCGTACGAGGAACCGGCGTTCGACTTCTACCCGCTGAGCAACACGTGGAATACGGTCGGGCCGGGCATTGTCGGCGATCTGTCCGCAAGCGAGGAGGTGCGCGATTTCCTGTCGCGCATCCGGACGCTTTTGATGGCGGACGGCCTCCGGTATTCGAACTTTCCCGGAAAGTCTGTCCGGCGGATCGCCGTGTGCGGAGGCAGCGGCGCCTTCCTGATTCCGGATGCAATTGCGGCGGGCGCCGACGCCTTCCTTACCGGAGAGGCAAAATACAACGATTTCTACGATGTGGAAGACCGGATACTGCTGATCGCTGCCGGTCACTACGAGACGGAAATATGTGCAAAAGACATTTTCGTTGACGTCATATCAAAAAAATTCCCTACCTTTGCCGCACTAATTTCAAATACGGATTCAAACCCAGTTAAATACTTATAAAAGATGGCCAAGAAAAAAGAGGTTGCAGAAAAAGAATTTACAGTTGAAGAACGGTTGCGTTCCCTGTATCGCCTTCAGTTGATCATGTCGGAAATTGATAAAATCAAGATACTCCGGGGCGAGTTGCCGCTGGAAGTGCAGGACTTGGAAGATGAAATTGCCGGTTTGGGAACACGCCTTCAAAACCATCAGGCGGAAATAGAAGAAAACAAAAAAGCCGTACTTGTACAGAAAAACAGGATTCTCGAATCGACAAATCTGGTTGAAAGATACAAGACACAGCTGGACAACGTTCGGAATAACCGGGAATTTGACAATCTGTCGAAAGAAATTGAATTTCAGGGCCTCGAAGTGGAATTTGCGGAGAAAAAAATCAAGGAATTCAACAGCACCATCGACGCCAAAAAAGATGAAATCAAGCAGTCCAAAGCGATGCTGGACGGAAGAAAAGGCGATCTGGAACAGAAGAAGAGCGAGTTGAACGAAATCATTTCCGAAACACGGCAGGAGGAAGACAAATTGCGCGACAAAGCCAAGAAACTGGAGGACACGATTGATCCCCGCCTGCTGACGGCTTTCAAACGGATCCGCAAGGGCGCCCATAACGGCCTGGCGGTCGTGGATATTCAGCGCGACGCATGTAGCGGCTGTTTCAACAAGATTCCACCGCAGAAACAAATGGACATCAAGTTAAGAAAGAAAATCATCGTCTGCGAATACTGCGGACGCATCATGATTGATCCTGAACTGACTAAGAAGTAGAGGAATAAAAGTAACCGTTATCCACCCCATCAGCAAGGAATACAAATCCCGGATTTTGTGTTCCTGTTTTTTTTTATGATATCCTCCGTTTGTGCATACATTACAAAACACCGGCTGCTTCAACCTGACGACAGGGTGATTGCCGGCGTGAGCGGCGGCGCCGATTCCATCGCACTGCTGCATGTTCTGACGCGCGCAGGTTATGACTGCACCGTTGCCCACTGCAATTTCCATTTGCGCGGCGACGAGTCCGACGGCGACGAACAGTTTGTTGCACAGGTGGCGGCTTCCCTGCATCTGCCCTTCCGCAAAACAGATTTCGATACGGCCGGGTACGCCGGACAGAAACACATCTCGGTCGAAATGGCAGCCCGGGAATTGCGTTACCGGTGGTTTGAAGAACTACGGCGTTCGCTTCAGGCGCAGGCTATTGCCGTGGCGCATCACCGGGACGACAGCATCGAAACGGTGTTACTCAACCTGATTCGGGGAACAGGCATCCGCGGACTGTGCGGCATCCGACCGAAAAACGGTTACGTGATCCGCCCGCTCCTCTCGCTGAACCGCCAGGAAATCCTGCAATGGCTCTCCCGGCAGAAACTGGCTTATCAGACCGACAGCAGCAACCTGTCGGATGAGTATACACGCAATTTTATTCGCCTTCGTCTCCTGCCGCTGATGGAAGAACTGAATCCTTCCGTCCGGGAAGCCCTTGCACGGACGGCCCGGAACCTTGCCGGCGCCGAATCGCTTTACGTGGACTGGATTGAAAAGGAACGCAAACACATCATGCCCGACGCGGAGCGCATTGACATTCGCAAATTAATGCAGTCGCCCGCTCCTCAAACTGTCTTATATGAACTTATCCGTTCATACGGGTTCACGCGGGCGCTATCCGAATCCATCTTCGAATCGCTACAGGGCGAGCCGGGAAAAACCTTTTATACACCGGACGCTTCCTGCCGGATCGTTAAAGACCGCGATTTCTTTCTGCTCACTTCCCGTCCGGCAAGAGACGGACGCATCTATACGATCGGCGCGGATGATTCGTTGACGCAGCCCGTCCGGTTAAGTACGCAAAAAAAAACGATTGACGCCCGTTTTAAAATAGAGAAAAAAACCTCCGTCGCATCGCTCGATTTCAATAAACTCACATTCCCACTGACTTTGCGCACCTGGCAGGAAGGCGACTGGTTTGTTCCGTTCGGAATGCACGGACGCAAAAAACTGAGCGACTATTTCGTTGACCGCAAGTTCAGCCTTGTCCGGAAAGAACGGACCTGGGTACTTTGCAGCGGGAAGGACATTATCTGGGTTGTCGGCGAACGCACGGACAACCGTTACAGGATTGGCCCGTCGACAAAATTTGCGCTGATTGTGAATTTTTTTGCCGATAATCTTTCGTAATCCCAAAAAGATACGTACTTTTGTCGCGTCTTATTCTACGAAGACAAATAAATATATTCAGTAATGTAGAAACATAATCCTGTTACACATTTAATTGTAATTTATTAATTAACAACGCAAGTGCAACGAGAAGTGTTTGTTTAAAAAAACATTTTCAGAGTGTAGTTGCTATTTATGAAGCAATATGCAAAAATACAACATTCTAGAACTGAACGGAAAGCAGCTTGCCGAATTGCAGGCAATTGCCGAAAGTTTAGGTATTAAAAAAGTCAAATCGCTGGAAAAGCAGGACTTGGTTTACAGAATTCTTGACGAACAGGCCATTTCGCTGGCCGGCATCCAGATCGAAAAAGAAAAGGAAAAGGAAGGCCGCAAACAGGAAAAACAAGGCCAAAGAGGGCGCAAACCCAGGAAAACAGAAGCTGTGAAAGAAGGCGAATCCACGCAGAAGGAAACCACGGCGTCGGCGCAACCGGCACGCAGGCCGGGCCGTCCGCCAAAGAGCCGGACAACCTCTGCCACACCGTCGGCCGCTGTTGCAGCAAATGCCGCAACCGAAACTCCCGTCGTTGAAAAAACGACCCGCAAACCATCGGGACGGCAACCTTCCAAAAATGTGCAGGAGAGGCCGCTGGCCGAACCCGCCGCAACAACGCCAATTCCGGTTCCCCAGCCGGAGGCAGCACAACGGGTCGAAGCAGTGGAGCCGGCGCCTGCCGTAGAACCGGCGCCCGAACCGACGCCCGCAATACCACCGGTCGAGCCGGCTGTTCAGGCAGAAGAAAACGGCCATTCCGAAGAAAACGCTTCCGACAAAACAGCTGTAACGGAAATCGTCCCGACAACCCAGCAAAAACCGGGTCGCATCATCTTCAAACATGCAAGCGATACCAATTCCGTCCTGGATCAAGTGCTTCCCGTACAGACCAATCTGCCGCCGCGGCCCGAAAAGCAGGAGAAACAGGCCGGTGAAGCCGTCGCAAACGGACAGCCGTACCGTCCGCCGCAGACAAACTATACCAACAAGCAGCGCAACGGCAAAGTTCAGGAAAAAACGTACGACTTCGACGGGATCCTGACCGGTTCCGGCGTCCTCGAAATCATACAGGACGGATATGGATTCCTCCGCTCGTCCGATTACAATTACCTGACTTCTCCCGACGATATCTACGTTTCGCAGTCGCAGATCAAACTGTTCGGACTCAAGACCGGCGATGTGATTGAAGGCGCCATCCGCCCGCCGAAGGACGGCGAAAAGTATTTCCCGCTGGTGAAAATCGACCGGATCAACGGACGTACACCCGAAGAAGTGCGCGACCGCGTACCTTTCGACCATCTGACGCCGCTTTTCCCGGAAGAAAAGTTCATGCTGACAACACAGCGTTCTCCCAAAGTACATGACCACATTGCCGTGCGTGTAGTCGATCTGTTTTCGCCTATTGGCAAGGGACAGCGCGGCTTGATCGTGGCACAGCCCAAAACAGGCAAGACGATGCTGTTGAAAGATATTGCCAATGCAATTGCCACAAATCACCCGGAAGTGTACATGATTGTCCTTCTGATAGACGAACGTCCGGAGGAAGTGACCGACATGGCGCGCAGCGTGGATGCGGAAGTGATTGCTTCCACGTTCGACGAACCGGCCGAACGGCATGTGAAAATAGCCGATATAGTGTTGAACAAGGCCAAACGCATGGTCGAATGCGGGCACGACGTGGTGATCCTGCTGGACTCCATTACCCGCCTGGCACGCGCCTACAATACCGTGCAGCCAGCTTCCGGAAAAGTGCTTTCCGGCGGCGTCGACGCCAACGCGCTGCAAAAACCGAAACGTTTCTTTGGCGCCGCCCGCAACATCGAAAACGGGGGAAGTCTGACGATTCTCGCCACAGCATTGACCGAGACCGGTTCCAAAATGGACGACGTGATTTTCGAAGAATTCAAGGGAACGGGCAACATGGAGTTGCAGTTAGACCGCAAACTCTCGAACAAGCGCATCTATCCGGCCGTCGATATTGTCGCTTCCAGTACGCGTCGCGACGACCTGCTGCAAAATGAGGCTACGCTGAATCGCATGTGGATTCTGCGGAAATACCTGTCCGACATGAACTCTCTCGAAGCCATGGAGTTCGTGAAAAAACAAATGGAAAATACCGTAGACAACATGGAACTGCTGGTATCCATGAACGGATAGGGCCGCCGCTCAAACACAGCACACGCTTTACCGGCGCCGGAATGCATTCCGGCGCCGTTTTTTTTCCCCCATGCAGGTTGGAAAAGTTGAACGCTGAACGTGATCCCGGAACGCGTCTGACAGACATATCGGGATCATTTTCAACGTTCAACTTTCCATTTTCAACGGATAAAGTGTCTACACACCCTTTTCCGTTACCGGACAGGCCGTTCCTGCTTCACGGCCTTTTTCACCCAGCCGCTGCTGCCGCGGATAACCAGCAGACCGCCGGGCAGGCCGTTCAGGTCGAAGGTGGCCGGGCCGGAGGTTTTCCGCGCACGGTAGAGCAGCTGTCCGCCGGCAGAATAGACTTCAATCTGTTCCGCCGCGGGCGTGTCGACCGTCAGCAGGCCGTCGCCATACACGATCCGGGACGCTTCGACCGTGCCGGAGCCGATCGGATCTGCTGCCGCTTCCAGGCTGAACGGCTCGGCGTCGTCGGAAGTGCCGGCAGAGATCACGGGAATGCCCGTCTGGATGCGGATCCAGCTGCCGGTGGAGGCGTTCACGCGGTCGGTCTGGATGTAAAAGTCGTCCGCGCCGGGGACTGTCGGAAGGAAGGCAAAGGTGAAACGGCTGGCGGCGGTCAGTTCCATTTTCCGCACCCTGCCGGCCTGCGCCAGCTCTTCCAGCCGGGACACATCCTCGACCGGCTCGCCGTCCAGTACATACAGCACGCCGTTCATGCGGATCGCTTCGGCAAAGGCCAGGCGCGTCCACCGGCCATTCAGGATGTAGGCCTGATCCAGGAAGGTGCTTCCCGGGCCGTCGCCCCATGCCAGATCCGTGGCGTCGAACAGGAAGCGTCCCCGCAGGTAGCCGTCCGTCTTTTCATGGCCCGATACGACCACATACTGCCCGCCGCCGATCCACTCCAGATAGAACACCACACCGGCCGACGGCGGTATTTCGGCCGACGGGAGCAGGCCCAGCAAAAAGATTCCCCCTTCCTCCGGATTTTCGGCCAGCCGGAGTTCACGGCTGTTGCGGAAGCTGTATGTGCCCTCCGCAGGCAGGTAATAGATGTTCTCCGGTATCGGTTCCGTCGCCGACTCGAAGAGGAACGCATCCGGCCATGAAACGGTGCGGGCCACAAACGTGAGCACTCCCGTATTGGTATTTACCGAAGCCTGTCCTCCGATTTCCGATTCGATCGTGTACGATTCCTCCGGAAACCCTTCTTCCGTGACCGGGCTGAAGGTAAAGGCAAACCGGTTTATTTTCTTCAGGGCGATCTTTTCCACATTTTCCCCCTGTACCAGCACGTCCAGTTCGGACAGGTCCGCCTCCAGAAGGTCGTTCGTCACATACAGCGTGTCGCCGCTGAAGACAGCTTCCGCAAACACGGCATGACCGTAGGCATCGCCTTCTGTCAGGTCGTTAAACAGAAAGCGTCCCCTGCCATAGCCGTCCGTATTTTCGTAGTCGACAGCGACAAGATACCGTCCCCCGCCGATTTCGGCGAAGTGGAACACCCGCTCCGCACCGTCGGACACACCCAGTTGCCCGGGAATAATCTCATCCGCATAGAAGGTATCGGCATAGGGACTGACGTACCTGATTTTCACAAAACCAGGCTTCACGGCTCCCTGCGCAAAACCGGCCGCCGGGAGTAAAATCACTGTAAAGAGTAAAAATAATTTCTTCATCATTTGACCATGATTTACTTGATGAAAGGATTCTCAGGATGATAAATGCTTAACCCGGCTTCACTGCTTCCTGTGCAAAACCTGCCGCCGGAAGTAATCACTGTAAAGAGTAAAAATAATTTCTTC
>JAIRXI010000215.1 GCA_031268395.1 Tannerella sp.
CGTCATCCTGAACAATTTAAATTCATGCATTTTATGCGAAGTATATTCCATCGACGGCAAGCATATAGAAGCGTCTGTCGACTTTTATAATTCAAGTAAAACGTGGACATTGATTTATGAGTTCGGAAACGGGATTTTTTGACGGATAAAATCACAGGAAAGATGAAACAGAACCCTTTTACATCGGACAAAAGAAGCGCATTAACAGCAGGTTTATTGATCATGCTGTCCGTCAATTCTTCATGCGAGGACGAAAGACGGCAGCGTGAAGCATCCTGTGACTGCGCCGGCAAGCCAAATGTATTTGCGGTAAGCGGTATGGAAGGGACGGTCTTTTTTGATGCGGAAGCAGAGCGCTGGGGGATCTCGGTTTCGGGAGGAGGCGATATAAAAGAATATATCCTTTATGATGCGGTTCATGTCTTTTTTCCCTGCAATCCGGAAGCAGTGTACGAATTTGAGAATAAAAGGGTACTGTTTTCCGGGAACGCTTATGATTTCCCGGATCAAATAACAGTTCCGGCCGGTACCCGTCTTTTTTGCATTGAAATAAGCGCTGCCGGAGCGCCGTTTGCGTGCGAACCGGAAGACGCGCCGCCAGCCGAACTTCCCTGGGATTATCCGGTAAAGCCGGGTACGGATGAATGGGTGCAACTTGGCGGCTATGACGAAAGGGCAGGCGTCAGCCAGATTCCCGATTCGATATTGCCCGGCCTTTCAACCGCCGACCTGACGGATCTTTGCCTCAACTATCCGTTTCTGTATGATGCCAGTGGTTTCCATGACCGTACTTTAGGTCTCGACGCTCTTTTCGCCAACTTCAACGGAATCCGTGAACTTTATACGCGCAAAGAAATATCTGCATATATACTGAAGTATTATGACCGGGATATTCATAATCTTTGTCTTCTGGAAACAGGCCCCCATCCGGATAGATTTATTACGCTGTCTCCCGGTCTCGACGAACTGTTGTTAAGCCGCATTGAATGGCACGGAGAAAGCGACAGAGAAGAGTTTATGGAAATATTGCGAAGCCTTGTCCGCGGATACGAAGTTGAACGGTATTACGACAGTTATTTATCCCAGTTGTCTAAAAGTAACCGTTTTGCCAGAGCGCACATCATCTTTAAAATGAATCCCCGGGCGCTCGAAACGTTTCCTGAATACATTGTAAAAGCGATGCTTTTTAACGGAGCGCTGTATGAATATAATAAAGAACACATTCGTGCATTTGATGAGTTGTCATATAAATTAATAAAATAACAGTAGAATGAAAACAAGAACATTTTTAATTGCATTATGCTTTGCAATAACGGGCGCTATGTTTGCCTCGGCTCGGCGTAGCGTCCCGCTACGTCGTGTTAAAAGCAAGGCTCCCGCCTTGCGCCGCAACCATGCACCGCACGAAACACCATCCGAACAACATATTTATACGTGGGATCGGCGCAAGGCGGGAGCCTTGCTTTCAACGCGACGTAGCGGGACGCTACGCCGAGCAGGGATTTTTGACGGCCCGGTCGTACGGGCGTTGCACGCAACGCCCGTACACAACGGCAATCATGAGGTCGTCATTGGCATGCACGAAGCAATCCGGGTCATTCCCATAGAAACAATCAACGAGGAACAATGCCCCCCGTTCATCGTTCATCGTTCATCGTTCATCGTTAAATAAAGTTCCCGGGGGCGGGAAGAGGTGCAGGAGGAAAAAGGCGGTCAGCAGCCAGCCGGAAACGGCTAAAACCGGATGAGGCGTCTGACTGACGGCCTCCGTCAGCGGTCCCCCGTCCGCGCTTTTCGTTTCCATAAAAGCGGGCATCACGGACAGCACCAGCAGCATCCACCCACATGCGACGCCGGCAAGGGAGATGTAAATCCTCGAAATCCACCAGCGACGAATCTTCCCGCACAGCCGTACAGGCAAACCGGCTATCCCGCAAACCACCAGGGTGAGCAGTGAGAAGAGGACGGCAAACACCGGCTGAATAAAGGCCAGACCGACCAGGCCGTCCAGGCCGAATGACGAGTCGAACAGGGCCAGAAGCATGTATATGCAGCACAGCACGACAAACGTCAGCACGGCCTGTACGGTGAACGTCAGTATGGCTTTGAATGTGTTCATTTTCTTTCCGTCGGGGTTTGTCGGGCCTTATTCTGCGGCGGCCGTCCGGAAGAGAAACGCGAGATGCGCCGGGATGTCGCCCGTCCGGACATTCCATTTCTGCCGGCCCTCCCGGTCGAAACAGTACAGCGTGCCGGGCGAGATGTGATTGCGTGCGTCGACGAGGTAGATGTCGCCGGTTTGCGGATGCACCGCGATGCCATAGGGACTCCGGATGCTGCTTTCCGAACCGTCGGCGATGAAGCGGCGCGAGACGATCGCGTTCGCGGCCACGTCGACGATGGCGTAAACAGGCTCGTTCTTCATGGCGACCGGATTCCACTGCGTGCCGACCACATAGAGCGAGTCACCCGCCAGCCAGAAGTTCGACACGCCGACGGGCAGCGAATCCGCCGTCACCCCCCTGGCCGTATCCACCCGGTAGAGCTGCGACGCTTTCGTGTAATAATCCCCGCGCGAAGTGACCCAGAGATTTCCGTAACGGTCGGCGCGGAGGCGGTGCAGATTGACGGCCACTTCAATCCGCCCGATCTCGGTAAAGGAAGGAATGTCGATCACCGAGAGCGTGTTTTCGTAGTTCGGGAACATGTACCCGCCCGAATTGGCCACGTAGAGGCGGTTCCCGACGATTTCCAGCTCATCCGGCTGGTATCCGGTCAGGCAGCGGCCGGTCTCGCGGAGCGTGGCCGTATCTATCCGGGCCACAAACCCGCGCTGGCGGTATTCCGGGTTCAGTTCCACCGGCCCGGCATACGAAGTCACGTATGCATATCCCTCATGAAAGCGGATGTAGCGGCCGTTGGGGATGTCGATCTGACCCAGGCGGCGGGCGGTGGCGGCATCCATCACTTCGATTTTGTTGGAACAGTTGATCACGGCATACAGTTTGCTGCCGTAGATGCGGAGGTCGTTGCCCACGTCGCCCAGTTCCTTGGGCACGCCGGGATTGGCCTCCGAATACATGTTGCGATGATAGTCGCCCGTTTCCAGATTGCAGTAGTCCAGCGTCGCCTTGTTACTGCCCATGTTACCTTCGTTCAGCAGGTAAAATCCGGCCACGCCGGTCTGTTCGGGCGTGGAAACCTGCTCTTCTTCGGGGAGAAAGACGGTCACGTCTTCGCGGCAGCCCGCGAAACAGATCGACAGCGCAAGGGAATAAAGCAGTTTTTTCATAGTTCCATGCGGAGAATCAGTTTGCAGTTTCTTCCCGGCATCGGATAGTTCAGCACGACGTCGTACTGCTGGTTGAGCAGGTTGTTCACCTCCGCCGACAGTTTGAATTTCATTGCGCGGCAGGTCAGCGTCCGGCCCAGCGTCAGGTCATGCGTGTACCACGGCTGTTCGTGGTTCTCGCGGATATTGGAAGAATTGTGGTAGCGTTCGCCGACATAGATGAAGCTGTAGTTCATGTCCCACGACTTCCACTGCGCGTTCACGATCGCCGAGCCGTTGTGCCAGGGGATATAGGCGATCTGTCCGCCATACGTTCCGGCGCGGGGATCGTTGTCGGTCGGGTCGCCGAAATCCTGCGCCCGCTGGAAGGTATAGGTCAGGCCGGTTTGCAGCCGGACGCCCTGCGGCAGTTGCCAGCCGGCCTGTCCCGAAACGTCGACGCCGCGGATTTCTACATAGCCGAGATTCATCATCATCCAGCGATACTGTCCGTTGCCTTTCGGGATGGCGACGATCTTGTCCGTCACTTCGTTGTAGTAGGCGTCCACCTTCACGTCCAGCCGCCGGACCGCGCCGTGTTCATATTCCCGGACATACCGGCATCCGAGATTGTACTGGGTCGTAAATTCCGGCCGGAGGGAGACGTTCCCCACGTCGGTATAGTAGAGGTCGTTGAAGGTCGGCATCCGGAAAATCCGCTTGTAAAACGCCTGCACGTGGAAGTCGCGCGAGGGAAACGGGCGGAAGGAGAGGAAGACGGCCGGCGTATATTCCTGCCGGTTGTCCGGCTTGCCGGTTTGCCTACCGGGCAGCAGGTTGCCGTCGCCGTAGGAGAGGCGCGTCACGTTTTCAAAGACACAGGTGCCCAGCACACTGGCCTGCCCTTTCAGTCGCCGCCATTCAAACGCCGTGGCCAGGGCTGCCAGCACGGTGTTTCGTCTCGGGTAAACAAAATCCTGCAGCGTGGCCGAAAGCGTGTTCCACTGATAGTCGACCGCCAGGCTGACGTCCCACTGCGGCAGGAGGGTATACCGGCCCGCCGTCGAGACGTAAAATTCCTGCTGGCGGAAGGTGTTGTCGATATACATCAGCGTTGTGTCGGGATTGAGGTAGCGCATCCGGTCGTCGGCATATTTCACGTTCGCCAGCACTTCGCAGTTTCCGGACAGCTGCTCCTGAAAACTGCCCTGCATGAAGAAATTCCTGTCCCACTGCCGTTGCGAACGTTTCCACACGTTGTTCACGATGGCGCCGGGGATGCCTTTTTCCGAATCGTAGAAGTAGCCCTTGACGTTCCACTTGCCGCGGTCGGTATAGCCGTTCAGTCCGCCCTCCAGCCTGACGGAATGGATGTCTCCGTTTTGGCGGACAGCCGTCGTATCCCATGCGGCCTTCCCGTCCGGGAACACCCGCCGGTAACGGAACGGATATTTCCCCGACGAATAGATGTATTCGACGTTCAGGGAGGAACTGACCCGTTCGCTCAGTTTCTGTTCCCAAAGCAGGGACGGATTGGCCAGGTCGAACGAACCGGTGCGGAAAAAGGCTTTGAGGTTGGTTTGCCGGCCCTCTGCAAACCGCGGTCGGCGGGTGCGCAGGTAGATGACGCCGGCCGAACCGAAATCTCTGGCAGACTGAAAAATGTCGCTTTTCTGTCCGTTATAGAGCGATATTTCCTCTATGTTGTCCAGCGAAAACTTGCCCAGGTCGATCTGTCCGTTCTGGGCGTTGCCCAGCTGGATGCCGTCGTAGAAGACGCCCATGTGATTGGTCCCCATGCTGCGGATGTCCACCGTTTTCAGTCCGCCCACTCCGCCGTAGTCCTTGATCTGCACGCCGGAGAAATAGCGGATGGCGTCGGCCACGGAGAAACTGGCAAGCGCTTCCAGTTTTTCGCCCGACAGTTTTTGCGCCGGGATGACTTCCCTGTAGCGGGTCGCCGTCACGGTCACTTCCTCGAGCATCTGCACGCTGTCCAGCGAGAGATGCTGCGCAGGGAGATGCAGGGCGCATGAAAGTCCGGTCGTCATCAGGCAAAACAGTTTGAGCGTATGCAGTGGCGCCATGTTTGGGCGAACTACAGTAAGGTTTCCGGACACAGATGCGCCCTTTCGATGTCCTTGAAATAATGGTAGGTGCCGACTTTCAGTTCGACGCAGGCGGCTTCGTCGCATACGATGATGCCCTTCGGATGCAGTTGCAGCGCCGTGATGGTCCACATCTGGCTGACGGCGCCCTCGACGGCCTGCTGCAGGGCGCGCGCCTTGCCGTGGCCGTTGACGGCGATCAGCACTTCGCGCGCGTCGAGCACCGTGCCCACGCCGACCGTCAGGGCCGTTTTCGGCACCTTCTCCACGTCGTTGTCGAAGAAGCGGGAGTTGGCGATAACCGTATCCGCGGTCAGTGTCTTTATACGTGTCCGCGACGCCAGCGACGACCCCGGCTCGTTAAATGCCATGTGTCCGTCCGGCCCGATGCCGCCCAGAAAAAGGTCGATGCCGCCCGCCTTCCGGATCGCCGCTTCGTAGGCGGCACATTCCTGTTCGAGGTCGGGCGCGTTCCCGTTGAGGATATGCACGTTTTCGGGCCGTATGTCGATATGGCCGAAAAAGTGTTTCCACATAAAGGAATGATAACTTTCGGGGTGATCTTCCGGCAGGCCGACATATTCGTCCATGTTGAACGTGACGACGTGACGGAACGACACGGCGCCGCTCCTGTTCAGTTCGATCAGGCGCCTGTAGGTACCCAGCGGCGACGAGCCGGTAGGCAGTCCCAGCACAAACGGTTTTTCGGCCGTCGGCGCGGCCTGCCCGATCCGGGCGGCGATATAACCGGCCACCCACTGCGACAGTTGTTCGCCGGTCGGTTCAATAATAACTCTCATAGCTTTACTTGTATTATAGATAATTGCATCTTCGGGCCGTCACGTCAGGATCCGTTCCGCCATGGCTTTTCCCAGTTCCCTGCATTTCCGGCGGGAGTCTTCGCTCATGCCCTGTTTCTGTTCGACCGGTTCGCCGACCGTTTCCCACTTCATGGCCTCTGCAAAGGCAGCCAGCCGCTTGACGGCCATTCCCGCCCATGTGAACGATCCGAAGCAGCCGAACAGGCGGTTTTTTACTTCGCGGGTCTCGATCTGTTGCAGGACGGATTCGACGGGCGGAAAAAGCCGTCCGCTGTAGGTCGGACTGCCGGCGATCAGTCCCCGGTATTTGAAGACGTCTCTCAGGACATAGGAGGCATGGCTGTTGCCTGCGTCGTGGACGGCAATGTCCCGGACGCCGTGTTCCGAAAGAGCGTCGGCCACCGTGTCGGCCATTTGTCCGGTATGTCCGTACATGCTGCCATAGAGTACCGTCACGCCCGGCTGGCCTTCGTAGCGGCTGAGGCGGTCGTAAAGATCGACGGCTTCGGCGTGATGTTCGCGCCAGACAGGGCCGTGCGTGGGGCAGATGGTCCGGATGTCCGGCAGCGGCAACTTCTCCAGCAGCTTCCGGACGGGAGTGCCGTACTTGCCGACGATATTGGCGTAGTAGCGTATCATTTCATCCCGGTAGCGGTCCATGCCCGGCGAATCGGTCACGCCGCCGTCCAGCGTGCCGTAAGCGCCGAAGGCGTCGGCCGAAAAAAGAATCCCGTCTGTTTCTTCGCAGGCCACCATCACCTCCGGCCAGTGTACCATCGGGGCCATGAAGAACTTCAGGCGGCGATGTCCCAGGTCGAGGACGTCGCCCTCTCTCACCTCGTGCAGCCCTTCCGTGATGCCGTAGTAGCCGGCCAACATGCCGAACGTATGCCGGTTGCCGACGATCCGGAGGCCGGGATATTGCTGCCGGAGCGAGGGGATGCAGCCGGAGTGATCCGGTTCCATGTGGTTTACGACCAGGTAGTCAAGCGAACGCCCGTTCAGCGCTTCCCCGACGCGGTGGAAAAAGGAATCGGAACAGTGAAGATCGACCGTATCCAT
Organism: Tannerella sp.; assembly: GCA_031268395.1. Taxonomy (GTDB): domain Bacteria; phylum Bacteroidota; class Bacteroidia; order Bacteroidales; family Tannerellaceae; genus Tannerella. The sequence goes on from JAIRXI010000215.1 coordinate 7,263, forward strand.
CAGCGCCGTTTTCCCGTCCACGATCAGGAATGAATTGTACGAAACGCCGCCGGGCAGGGGCCACAGATTTTCGAAAAGCATTTTCCGGCGGTCGTTGACGCCGACATAGTAGACGTTATTTGCGATTTCTTGCATGGGGCTTGGAATGATCGGTCGGTGTTGATTTCAGCGCCCTCAGCACAAAGTAAAGACCGGCCAGAACGAAGGGGATGCTCAGACACTGTCCCATGTTGAGGGTCATACTGGCCTCGAATGTTTCCTGATCGTTTTTCAGAAATTCGATCAGGAACCGGGCGGTGAAAATGCAGCACATGAAAATACCGAAGATAAGCCCTTCTCTTTTCCAGGCGTCTTTTTTGAAATAGAGCCACATGCAGAGGGCGAAGGTGAGCAGGTAGCACGCGGCTTCGTAGAGCTGGGTCGGATGGCTGGGTGCGGAGAAGACAGGTTCGGCTCCCTGCCGCCACGCGGACAGATTTTCGATAAAACGGAACCCCCACGGCAGATCCGTCGGGTGGCCGTAGACCTCATGGTTCATCAGGTTGCCGAGACGGATCAGCGCGGCCACCAGTCCCGTCGGGGTGACCAGTTTGTCGAACGTCCACAACATGCTCCGGTGCGACACGTTCCTGGAATAAAACCAGATGGCGACGATAATCCCGAGCACGCCGCCGTGACTGGCCAGTCCGCCTTCCCAGACTTTCAGTATTTCGATCGGGTTAGCCAGGTAGTGATCGGGGCTGTAGAACAGGCAGTGTCCCAGCCTGGCCCCGATAATCGTCCCTGCAAACGTGTAGTAGAGCAGCGGATCCAGCCAGCCGGGAGGAACGTTTTCCCGTTTCCACATTCGCTCCACGATTTTGTAACCCGCGGCAAAGCCGATGATAAACGCCAGCGCATACCAGCGTATTTCCCTTGACCCGATGGAAAAAATAGCCGGGTCGACCGTCCATGTAATTTCTGCTATCATCATAAAGATTTTTCGAATTTCGATGACAAAGATAGAAATAAATCGAGAATGGAGCGCAGTGAATGTGTTTGGGGCGCATTTCAGATTGTCGCTGCTCCCGGCAAAAGATCACTTTGGCTGTTGGGCTGTCCTTTTATGCCAAAACGGGCATCGCTGTTCATGTCTCTGTAATTCCGAAACGCTTCTATGCTTTTTGTCTCTCCCGTGACTGTTTTCGATTTAGTAGTTAATATCCACAAAAATAATTGTTTTCCCGTTTTTGTGAAACCATAAACAACGATTATATCTGTTTCACTCGGTAGACATATTCAAATTCATTGACAGGAATCTTTTTCTCCAGCAGGAAAAACGGCGACAGTCCTTCATTTAACGCAGTAGTATTTTTTTAAAACGCTCATTTTGAGGATAAAAAACAGATTGTATGGGGCAAATTTCCCTGTGGAGATTGAGAATCTCCTTGCGGAGATTGGCCAGCTCCCTGTGGAGATTGGCCAACTCCCTGCGGAGATTGAGAATCTCCCTGCGGAGATTGGCTAGCTCCCTGTGGAGATTGGTTAGCTCCCTGCGGAGATTGGCCAGCTCCCTGCGGAGATTGGCTAGCTCCATATGGAGATTGGCTGGCTCCCTGTGGAAATTTGGCATCTTTCGGGGGAAAATCGGGGATTTTCCGGCTGTATGCGGACATGATTAGACGCTTCTCCTGTCGTGTCTAATGGACATTTCGGGATAATCACTTTTCGAGTGATACGGGAAGAGAATTTCGTCATGAAAGTAAACGGGAAGCGCAATGAGTACCATTATGAACAAACGCTGCCGTGTCCTGGGGCGGGAGAGACTGAAAACGGCAGATTCATGCATAATGGACAGTCAGCAGCAAGAGTGAACAGACAAGGAAGAGGCCGTAATACAGCAAGATGCTGCGGGATCTGCCGGAAAAAAAGTATGCCATCAGGAGCGAGACCGGGAGGGAGAAAATGCACAGGAAATCCGCTGTTTCGGTCTCGAACAGGAAAAGGAAAGGCAGCAGGTATCTTGCGGAAACCAGTAAAAAGGAAATAAGCTGTCGTGTACGCAGGCCGACATGGTGCTTGTGAAACTGGAAGACAATGCCGAGTATCACCGTGTAGACAAATGCCGCAGCGGGCGAAGCCAGCCGGTTCAGGGTCAGGTATTCCCGGAGAGGGACGACGTCGAAGTCGGTCCAGAGGCGAACGATATCCGTCAATTCCGTAAAATCATGTTTCCACATGCACCAGCCGGCCACGATCCAGTATACGGTAGCGATCCCCAGCAGGGAAGCCATGATTGCCCGGAGGGTCAGTTGCCGGAAATGGTACATCCCGTACCAGAACAGGGGGAGCAACCACAGCAGGTGAATCCATACCAGGCTTCCGACCCCCAGCCAGAATGTCACCTTGCAGGCATTCCCCGGCGCCATGCCCTCCGTTTCTTCCTGCTGGTAGCCCTTGAACAGTTCGATCATGCACGGCGCCAGGAAAAAGACGGCGACGGAGGCAGGGCGCAGGGGGATAAAGCCGAAACTGGCGCTGTTCAGCAGCAGGAACAGGAGGAGCGGAAGGAGCGTCCGGTACCGGAAGATGATCAGGTAGTCGCTGGCGCGCTGGAGCAAGGCCGCCATGCCGAACAGCAGCAGCGCGCCGGCGAGGCAGGCGGAGGTCCTGTCGGGCAGCCAGCCGGTCATCCGGAGCCACAGCGGCGTCGACGAAGTCAGATGCAGCGGGTAATTGGCCGAGAAATGATATTCCAGCACCCAGCAGAACAGGACGGCAGGCAACGTCAGCAGCAATGCCCGGAGGGTGGACAGGCTTGGCGTCTGTTTTTTTCCGTAGATGCCGAAATCTCGATTCATAAGAACGGGGGCAGCCGGCCGTCAGAGGTCGAATCCGATATCGCCGCGGAAGTATTTCCCGTCGAACCGGATCGCACCGGCTCCGGCATACGCCCCGGCCAGCGCGTCTTCGCGGGTGGCGCCGAGGGAACTGACGGCGATCACGCGGCCGCCGGAAGTCAGCGTTTGCCCGTCTTTTTCCGTTGTGCCGGCATGGAAGGCGATACTTCCGGAAGCACCTGCGCGGTCAAGCCCGGAAATCACTTTTCCCTTTTCGAAGGCGCCCGGATAGCCGCCGCTGGCCAGCACCACCGTCGCGGCGCAGCGCGGGTCTTCCGTCAGCGTGCGCGATGCCAGGTCGACCTGCGCGACACCTTCCAGCAGGTCGACCAGATCGCTCCGGATCCGGAGCATGACGGCCTCCGTTTCCGGGTCGCCCATCCGGCAGTTGTATTCAATCACCACCGGTTCGCCCCGGACGCTGATCAGGCCAAGGAAAATAAATCCCCTGTAAAGGATCCCTTCCGACTTCAGCCCGGCAACGGTCGGACGGATGATGCGCTCTTCAACCTTCCGCATGAAGGCTTCGCCGGCAAACGGAACCGGCGAAACGGCGCCCATACCGCCTGTATTCGGGCCTGTATTCCCCTCGCCCGCGCGCTTGTAATCCTTGGCTACCGGCAGGATTTTGTAGTCTGTCCCGTCGGTCAGGACAAATACCGAACATTCGATGCCGTCCAGAAACTCCTCAATCACGACGCGCCTGCTGGCCTCGCCGAACATGCCTTGCAGCATTTTTTGCAGTTCCTCTCCGGCCCGGGCTGCGTCGTCGACGATCAGCACGCCTTTTCCGGCGGCCAGTCCGTCCGCTTTCAGCACGCAGGGCGGGGTGAGGGTGTCGAGGAAGGCGAGGCCTTCGGCGAGGTTGTCTGCCGTGACGCTCAGGTAACGCGCCGTCGGAATCCGGTGGCGCATCATGAATGCCTTGGCAAAATCCTTGCTCCCTTCCAGCCGCGCCCCGTCGCGCCCCGGCCCGATCACGGGGACGGATGCCAGCGCCGCGTTTGCTTCGAAAAAGTCGACGATGCCGTTTACCAGCGGTTCTTCCGGCCCGACCACGACCATGTCGATCCGGTTGGACAGTACGAACTCCCCGATGGCCGGAAAGTCATTGACACCGAGGAGAACGTTTGTTCCGACGGCTACCGTTCCGGCGTTTCCGGGTGCGATAAACAGCCGGCCGGTTTTCGGGCTTTGGGCGATTTTCCATGCCAGTGCATGTTCGCGCCCTCCGCCTCCCAAAAGTAGAATGTTCATAGTTTCAACAGTATGGATGGTGCATTATAAGTGTTCGTCGAAATAGCGGGTGATCATTTCGTACAGATGCGGCCGGTCTTTGCCGGTCACGTTGTGTTTGTGCCGCGGGTATACGAAATAATCGGGAAAGGTGCCTGCGGTGACACAGGCGTCCAGGAACAGCAGGCTGTGCTGCCAGACGACCACGGGGTCGATGTCGCCGTGGATCAGCAGCAGGCGGCCTTTCAGGTTGCCCGCCTTCCCGCGCAGGTCGGCATTCCCGTATCCTTCGGGATTATCCTTCGGATGATCCATGTAGCGTTCTCCGTACATGATTTCGTAGTGCGACCAGTCGATCACCGGGCCGCCGGCCACTCCCGCCCTGAATACGTCCGGATGGGTCAGCATCAGGTTCGTCGTCATGAAGCCGCCGTAGCTCCAGCCGTGCACGCCGAGCCGGTTGCCGTCCACGAAGGACAGCGACTTCAGAAAGTCCACGCCCTGCATCTGGTCTGCCATCTCGCAGACGCCCAGCTGCCGGTGGATGGCGCTCTCGAATTCAAACCCCCGGTCGGCGGAACCCCGGCCGTCAACGGTGAACATCACGTATCCGCGCAGCGCCATGTAGAGGTCCCAGCCGCCGACGCCGTTCATCCAGCCGCCGGTTACCATCCGGGCGTGGGGGCCTCCGTATACGTAGACAATGGCCGGATACTTTTTAGCGTGGTCGAGGCGGGGCGGTGTCGTCAGCCGGTAATACAGGGTGGTTTTCCCGTCGGCCGCCGTAAGGGTTCCGGTTGTGATGCCGGGCATCTCCCCGTATTCCCTGAACGGGTTGGGGGAGGAGAGGAGCGATTTCAGCGTTTTGCGGTCTTTCAGGCGGAGGATGTCGATGTCGCGCGGCGTGACGGGCGAGGCTGTCCGGTCGATGGCATACAGGCCCGACGGGCTGATGCTTGTCTGGTGAACGCCGGGTTTGGTGGTGAGGCATGTGCGGATGCCGGTTTTCAGGTTGAGTTGCCAGGTATGGTTTTCGAGCGGATTTCCTTCGCCGTCCGCATCGCCTGCGGGGGGTGCCGTGGCGGCAAAGAAGAGGTTTGCGCCTTTCCCGTCGAAACCGAGGACGTCGGTTACGACCCACGTTCCCGAGGTGAGCTGTTTCAGCAGATTCCCGTGAATGTCGTACAGGTAGAGGTGATTGTATCCATCCCGCTGACTTTGCCAGACAAAGCGCGTCGGGTCTTTCGGCAGGAAGAGCGCGGGGCGCTGCGGTTCCACATATTTCCCGTTGCGCTCGGTAAAGAGTTCCGCTTCCTTTTCGCCTGTCCGGGCGTTGTAGCGCACCAGGCGGCATTCGTCCTGTTCGCGGTTCAGTTCGGCAATGTAGATGCTTTTCCCGTCCGGACTCCATGCGATGTTGGTCAGGTATTTTTCCTTCGGCAGTCCCGTCCTGATCCACGTGACCTGTTCGTCGGACAGGTGGTAGACGCCGAGCGTTACTTCATGGCTTTTCATCCCGGCCATCGGATACCTGAACGGCTCTGCTTTCGCCACTCGCGCATGGATATTGACCAGTGGATAGTCCGTGACCATCCGTTCGTCCATCCGGTAGAACGCCAGCGCCGCACCCTGCGGAGACCAGAAAAGCCCCTTGTGGATGCCAAATTCATTCTGGTGGACGGAAGTGCCGCAGACGATGCCGTCCTCCGTTTCGTCCGTCACGGTGGAGGTACGGTTTTTGTCCGAGAGAATCCGCACGTTGTTTTTCTCCGTATAGGCCAGGCAGCCGTTTGCCCCACAGAACTCGAAGTTTGCCCATTGCGGCTCCAGTGTATAGGCAGCCGTTATGACCCTGCCGCCTTTCGGGTTGTGGAGCGCCTGCAAGTCGAAATGAATCCGGCAGTTTTTGTAGTGGAACGCCAGCACGCCGGACTGCTCCGGGAAGGGGACGGAAAAGTCCGGCAGGCTGCCGGTGGAGGGGTGTCCGGCTGTTTCCAGCGCCAGGTTCAACTGTTCGAGGGTCAGTATCACCTGCTCGTTCCTGTCTGCCGGCAAGGCGGCCAGCAGGCTGTCGCCCTTTACATACATGTACCGGTCGCCGCACCATTGCAGTTGCTTCAGATTGCGGGGAACAAAACGGAACTGGTTCCGTCCCCCGGGAATCAGTTCCTGCAAGGTCAGTGATTTTTCCTGTGCGCCAAGTTGCGTCATAAGCGAAAAGGTAAATAGGACAAACAGAACGGATAGCAGACGGTTACTTTTTCTCATCTTTTTTGGGATACGTTTTCTCGTACGGGAAACTGTCTTTGGGACGGATCCGGGCAAACGGACTGTCCTTCGCATTCGTCCGCCGCTCGCCATCATAAGCCCCTTTTCTGTCTGCCGGCTTGGGAAAGAAAGGTTTTTGCCGTCTGTCCGGCGCCGTTCCGTAATCCCTGCTTTTCCCGGCAAACGGGCGGTCTTTGGCATACGTCCGCCGGTCGCCGTCATAAGAACCTTTTCTGTCTGCCGGTTTGGGGAAGAACGGTTTTTGCTGTCTGTCCGGCGCCGTTCCGTAATCCCTGCTTTTCCCGGCAAACGGGCTGTCTTTGGCGTACATCCGCCGGTCGCCGTCATACGCCCCTATTCTGTCTGCCGGGTTGGGGAAGAAGGGTTTTTGATGTCTGTCCGGCGCCGTTCCGTAATCCCTGTCTTTCCTGGCAAACGGGCTGTCTTTGGCGTATGTTCGCCGGTCGCCGTCATAAGTCCCTTTTCTGTCTGCCGGTTTGGGGAAGAAGG